>CABZWT010000004.1:0-47290 GCA_902529525.1 Actinomycetota bacterium | reverse complement strand
GAAGAACATGCTGGTTTAGATGTTTCTCTTGATACCCCTATAGAGGATCTTCGTGGTATTTGTAAGAAGCTAGATATAGAGGTTATGTCCTCTTGGGGAGCTGGAAAATTACTTCTTGAAATATACGAGAAGATGGTTGAACCGAATCTATGGGGGCCGTGCTTTGTCACAGAATACCCCAGTGAAGTTTCACCTCTTTCAAGAGAGCATCGTGACAAACCAGGCTATACCGAAAGATTCGAGGCAATTATCGCAGGCAGGGAAATCTTAAATGGGTTCTCTGAGCTTGTTGATGCTCAGGAGCAGCAGAAACGGTTTGAGGAACAGCTAGCGCAAAATAAAGCTGGAGATGAAGAAGCGATGGTTGTTGACTCAGACTATGTTCGTGCGTTGGAGTACGGGCTTCCTCCTACAGGCGGTATTGGCATAGGAATTGATCGCTTGGTGATGTTGTTAGCTGATGTTCAAACAATCCGTGATGTCATACTTTTCCCTACGCTTCGACCCGAGCAACAAACAAACCCTCAGAACGAACAAGACTCACCTAAGGACTAGGTTCTTATCTAGCTAGCTGATTGAGCTCGGTCGAGAAGGTGATTAGTAGCAGCGAAGAGGGCATTTGTTGCCGGAGAAGAGGGAAGTGACTCCAACTCCAACTTAGCCTTCTGCGCCCAAAACTGTGCCCGAGCGAATGCTTCTTCAACAGCATCTGTTGAACGAATCAGGTCCAGTGCCCGATCCCTTCCCTCTGTACTAAGTTCTTTCCCGAGGAGCTCTTGAAGCTGCTCTCCTACATCTGATTCCAACGCGAAAAGAACCGGTAATGTATATACCCCTTCGATAAGGTCGTTACCTGCCGGTTTCCCTAATTGATCTTCAGTAGCAATAACATCAAGAATGTCGTCAACAATTTGGAAAGCCATCCCATACGTGTGACCAAAAGTAGTTAACTGATCGACTGTACGTCTTTCAAGTCCTGCAGTTAATCCCCCTATTCTGCATGCTGTAGAAAGAAGAGAAGCGGTCTTTCCAGCGATGGACTGTTCGTAACTTGTCTCAGTTCTTGAAGGTTTATAAGTTGACTGGAGTTCCAGAATCTGCCCTTCGCATAGTTCCCCAATTGTTCTTGCTAATAAGGCCGCTATTTCTGTTCCTAGCGAGGCGGCTATTTCTGAAGCTCGGGCGAGAAGAAAGTCTCCTGCTAAAATCGCCGTATGATTTCCCCATACAGCGTTTACTGAAGGAACATTTCTTCTCATCTCAGCTTCATCCATAACGTCGTCGTGGTATAGAGATCCAAGGTGAACTAGTTCAACTGCAACACCACCCATTAGAACTTCGTCACTTACAGGAACAGCATTTGGCTGTTCAACAGCAGATGATGCAATAGTAAAACCGGGTCGTACTCTCTTTCCTCCCGCAGTAATTAAGTGCTTTGCTATTTCAGTTAGATATGGGTCATTAGCGACAACTGCATTTTCTAATTTTGTTTCAACAAGTGCGAGGTCACTTTTGAGAGTCGGAAGAGCTGACAGATGAGATAAAAGAGCCATATGTGGGCAGTGTATGACCCCAAAACGTAGACCACACCATCGTGGAGAAATTGTTCTTGCTTGAAGTCTGGCGGCCTTAGAAAGTTGTTAATTCCTTTGGGATAATTGTTCATTTACGGTTTATTTTTAATAAAAACAAAGAACTTTTAGATTTTGGGAAGAAAAGCTGCTGTTTTTGCGTTGTATAGATATGACTAGAAAAAGTATTGTCTTTAATGTACGTTTATCGTATTAGTGCTCTAAGTACTAAGATAAAAATAACCGCTTTGTGAAAGGTTACGCTTTGTTTGAAAGGTTTACAGATAGGGCCCGAAGGGTTGTGGTTCTTGCTCAAGAGGAAGCACGCCTTCTCAATCATAATTACATTGGAACCGAGCATATCCTGCTTGGCCTTATTCACGAGGGCGAGGGTGTAGCTGCAAAAGCACTTGAATCTTTGGGAATTTCCCTTCAAGCTGTCCGAGACCAAGTAGAAGAGATCATTGGTCAAGGCGGATCATCTCCCAGCGGTCACATTCCCTTTACTCCACGTGCCAAAAAAGTTTTAGAACTAAGTCTGCGCGAAGCTTTACAACTTGGCCATAATTACATCGGAACTGAGCATATCCTGCTTGGCCTCATTCGTGAGGGCGAAGGTGTCGCTGCGCAAGTGCTAACAAAACTAGGCGCAGACTTGTCTCGGGTTCGTCAACAAGTGATTCAACTTTTGTCTGGGTATTCCGGTTCAGGAGCAGATGGTCCAGAAGGTAGTCGTAAAGAAAGAGCATCTGCGACTGCTGGAGGAGGCAGTGGAGATTCTGCTTCGGGTTCACTTGTTCTTGATCAATTTGGCAGAAACCTTACTCAGCTTGCACGAGAAAAAAAACTCGATCCAGTTATAGGCAGGGTACGAGAAGCTGAGCGAGTTATGCAGGTTTTAAGTAGACGGACAAAAAATAACCCTGTTCTAGTTGGAGAACCAGGTGTAGGGAAAACAGCTATTGTCGAAGGGCTAGCAAGATCCATTGCTGCTAATGAAGTTCCCGAACCACTACGAGATAAGCAACTTTACACGCTGGATCTTGGTGCTTTGGTGGCAGGGTCTCGATATCGCGGAGATTTTGAAGAACGCCTTAAAAAAGTACTCAAAGAGATCAAAACTCGGGGAGATATCATCCTCTTTATTGATGAACTCCACACGCTTGTTGGAGCAGGCGCAGCAGAAGGGGCCATAGATGCTGCTTCAATACTCAAACCTATGCTTGCACGAGGAGAACTTCAAACGATTGGGGCTACGACACTAGACGAATACCGTAAGCATTTAGAAAAAGATGCTGCTCTAGAACGCCGTTTCCAAAAAATCATAGTGGACGAACCCGCTGTTCCTCTAACAATTGAAATCCTCAAAGGTTTGCGTGAGCGTTACGAAGATCATCACAAGGTAACAATTACTGACCAAGCCTTAGTTGCTGCAGCTAACCTGGCAGATAGGTATATCTCCGATAGGCACCTTCCCGACAAGGCTATAGACCTCATAGATGAAGCAGGATCACGACTCCGCCTTAGAAGAATGGAAACCCCACCTGACTTCAAAGAAATTGAAAATGAGCTCGCACAAGTCACAGAAGAAAAGAAAGCATCTGTAGAAGCTCAGGATTTCGAAGAAGCTGGACGTCTTCGCGACAAAGAAAAAGATCTTCTACAGAAAAAAGAAAACATGGAAACGGACATGAAGGAATCTGGAGTTGACCTTTTCGACGAAGTCGATGAGGAAGCTATAGCCGAAGTTCTCTCTGTGTGGACCGGAATTCCTGTCTATAAATTGACCGAAGAAGAAACCGCTAAGTTACTCCGAATGGAGACTGAGCTTCATAAGCGAGTAATTGGTCAAGAGAACAGTATCAAGGCAGTAAGCCAAGCGATACGTCGTACTCGAGCTGGATTAAAGGACCCCAAACGCCCCTCAGGCTCTTTTATTTTCCTTGGACCTTCCGGTGTTGGAAAAACTGAATTAGCAAAAACCCTCGCCGAGTTCTTATTCGGAGACGAACAGGCCCTAATTAGTCTTGACATGTCTGAGTATATGGAAAAGCACACAGTTAGCCGTCTAGTTGGTTCACCGCCAGGATATGTCGGATACGAAGAGGGTGGACAATTAACTGAAGCTGTTCGGAGAAAACCTTTCTCCGTCGTCCTTTTCGATGAGATTGAAAAAGCACACCCTGATGTTTTCAATACTCTTCTTCAAATACTCGAAGAAGGACGACTAACCGACAGCCAAGGTCGTTCCGTTGACTTCCGCAATACGGTGCTTATTATGACTTCGAATTTAGGAACTCGTGATCTTCGTAAGGCAAACCTCGGATTCACTAAAAACGATGAATCACTCTCTTATGAACGAATGAAAGAAAAAGTCACTGAATCTCTTAAAGAACATTTTCGGCCAGAATTTCTCAATCGAGTTGATGAAGTTATTGTTTTCCATGAACTATCGAAAAGTGAAGTAACCGAGATTGTAGATTTAATGGTTGCACGCGTAACTGTTCAGCTCGAATCTCAAGGGATGGGGCTTGAAGTTACAGTTGATGCTAAACATCACCTAGCAGATAAGGGTTATGATCCAGAACTCGGCGCACGACCTCTACGTAGAGCGATTCAACGTCTCGTAGAAGACCCGCTTTCAGAGAGACTCCTTCTCAAAGAATTTAAAGCTGGACAAATCATTGTTGTAGACGTCGAGGATGACGAAGATGATCCGAATCAAAGGTCGATTATATTTAAGGCTGTAGAGGGATTTGAACCCCCATCTGTTGAAGAATTTGTCGCTGCTGAATAAAACTTTTAACTTTTTAACCAAGTTTCATTAAACATTCGGAGTATTTAATTGTTCGGGTTACCATGCAAAGGTGGCTTTGAGAAAAATCCGATTACTTGTCCTATCTATTGGAATAGCTTTTATCGCTGCTGCTTGCAACATCCAGCTTCAAGTGACTATTGACATCCAGGAGGATGGGGCCGGAAAAGTCACAGCTGGAGTTGGACTAGACGCTTTAGCCCAAGATCAGGAAGTATTTGTAGATCTTGAATCGATACTTCGGACCTCAGATCTTTCTTCAAGTGGTTGGGATTTTGAAGTGGTTGGAAAATCAGCTGATGGTTATATGTGGTTCGAAGCATCTAAAGGTTTTTTAAGCCCCGAAGATATTCAAGGAATCCTTGATGAGCTAACCAGTTCCCCTGATGTTTTTACTGGGTGGGAACTTTCTATTGAATCCACTCAAGAAAAGCGTATCTATGGCATTGCAGGAGAAGTAGACCTGCGTGAGGGATTCAGTATCTTTACTGATACTGAACTTTCAACTCTTCTTGAGGAACCTCCTCTAGGAATTTCGTTAGAACGTCTTGAAGCTGACCTTGGACAGAAGCCGGAAAATACCGTAACTATGCAGGTGACCGTAAATCTTCCTGACTCAGGGGAACAGTCGTATGATATCCCCCTCGGGCAGCAGCGATCAATTGAAGTTATGGGCGAGAAAGTACATAGGGGAAACCAAATACTGGGCTGGGTGGTATGGGCATTAATGGCCCTGCTCGCCTTGGCTTTACTTATGACTGCTCTAAATTGGTTTCTTGATATTCGACATGCGAAAAAACAACCACCGCGTAGGCCATCACCTGTTACAAGTGGGGTTCCTGGGAGCAGTCAATCAGCATTAACTCCCAACCCTCAGCAACCTTCTTCTGTTCGGCTTTTGGTTGTTGATATGTATAAGGTCATCTTCTCAGAAGGTAATGATTCGATGGAACATCTTTCTCGTCATATTCGCTCAAAGGGCGGAGATATTCGAGAAGAAGACTTACAAGAACTTCATCGTCAAGGAACTTTAGGTCGCCTTTCGTCACTAGACTTCTGGGCTCAAGTTGGGGTAGAAGGGGATTCCCAGAAACTTGATAAGGAATATGTGAAAAGTTTGACGTTAAGGTCTGGTGCCAAAGATTTTCTTTCGGCCATGCATAAAAGAGGGATTCAAATAGGAGTAGTGACAAATGATTTCGTCGAATGGTCTCGTGCGCTCCAAGACCTATATGGGCTTCAAGGTATGAAACCTTGGATAGTAAGTGCTGAATCCGGAGTTCGTAAACCAGATCCTGCAGCTTTTGAAGTATTTCGAAAAGCTGCTGAAGTCCCCTTCCACGCGTGTCTAGTAATTGACGGGTCAGAGATTGTTCTAGATTCTGCGGCAAATCTTGGAATGAAAACCGTATTACTAGGAGAGAAGGGGACTAATGTTTCTTCTTCGGATCACCCTGTTATACAAAAACTGTCAGAATTTACTCGCAGATAGGCTAAGTCGATCGGATTTCTAATTGTTTCCGGTCGAGAATAACGTACTTTTCACCTTTTTGAGCAAGCCAACCAAGTTTAATAAATGAAGCAAGGGACTTATTTACCCGTTCTCTTGAAGCGCCGATCATTCCTGCGAGTTCTTCTTGGGTCACTGGTAGCTCAAACTCTTCATCGGCTCCAGCAAGCTCTAGAAGACGTTTCGCTGTCCTGCCTGTAACATCTAGAAACATTGAATCTGCTAACGCGACGTCCATAACCTTTAGACGCTCAGCGAGCATATCAACGATTTTCCATAGCATTTCTGGATGCTCTTGATATAAAGATTTTACTGGTACATATGGAATCACTACAACTGAAGAATTTTCGAGCACCCGAGCATCTGCTGATCGTCCATCAGGTCTGAAAAGCGGCATCTCACCAAATAGATCCCCTGACTCCATAAGTGCTACTACTGACTCCCGACCATCAAATGATCTATTCGCTATTGCAACGCGACCCTCGAGAACAATGTACAGATCGTTTGCTTGATCGCCTTCACTGAAGAGCATATCTCCTCGTTGAAGTGACTGAACGGTGGATTGTTCGACTATGGGTTCGAGGAGATCTTGCTGAACCCCAGAGAATAAATCCATTGAAGAAAGAAAAGTTACATCAATCATTATGTTTGTAGCCTAATACGTTCTCACATTTCAATCACATTGCCGGAGCTTAGTTGATCAGAAAGATAGCAATTAAAATTTTTAAATTAGATGCTATCTAAAAATGGATATCGTGCTTTTTCATTGATCTTGATAAAGTTTCACTCAAAGAGGAGAGCGAAGATATGATGCGACTCGGCCACGGATTCGATTCCCACGCCTATGTAACTGATAAGGAACGCCCCTTGATTCTCGGTGGGGTCACCTTTGAATCCGACTTTGCCCTTCAAGGGCATTCAGACTCTGATGTTGTTACACATGCATGCATCGATTCGTTTCTTAGCCCAACCGGATTGGGTGATATAGGAACTCTTTTCCCCGATAGCGATCCACAATATCTAAACGCTAACAGTCTGGAATTACTTCAATACAGTGTTGAGCTCGTTAACAACGCAGGATGGACGATTGTTAATATAGACTGCTCAATTATTGCAGATATTCCAAAAATTCAGCCGAGTAGATCACTGATTGAAACGACAATTTCGAAGATTGTTCAAGCTCCAGTAACCGTAAAAGGTAAAACTCCAGAGGGTTTTTTGGATTTTAATGGGGTTGCATGTTTCGCTGTCTGTCTACTTAACAATTCAAATGGCTAAGAATCAAAATCGACGAAAGTCTCACGGGCATAGTTCAACGCGCCCCAGCAATCAAAGGTCTAAACATAGAAGACCTAAGGAAAAGCCTCCTTTTGATAGGAGTTCAGATAGAGGTACTCCCAAAGGCATAGGTGGTGATGTCATCGAGGGAAGGCAAGCAGTTCGGGAACTTTTACTAGCTCAAAAACGAAAGATAAAGGAAGTAATTTTCCTTGCTGGGTTGGATCCTTCACCAGTCCTTGCGCAAATCAGAGATCTCGCAATGGAAGGCAGGATACCTTTACATGAAGTAGCACGGCCGAAATTTGATCAGCTGGCTACAACAGATACCCCCCAGGGAGTTATTTCATATGCAGAACCACTGCCTAATCTTGGAATAGATGATCTTCTTTCAACAAGAAAGAAACCATTCCTTTTAGTATTGGATGGCATTGTTGATCCAAGAAATTTAGGTGCCATGTTACGAAGTGCTGAATGTGCTGGGGTAACAGGCGTATTACTTCCAAAGCATCGATCGACAAAGATTACACCGACAGTAGCGAAAACTGCTCAAGGAGCAATCGAGCACCTCCCGATAGGATCAGTCAGTGGAATTCCCAAAGGACTATCTCTTCTAAAGGAAAAGGGAGTTTGGACGGTTGGTTTAGATTCAGATGCGCCAACCGAGATTTATGAATTAGGAGTGGCTGACGAGCCTCTTGCGCTTGTTTTAGGGAGCGAAGGCCAAGGTCTGGGAAGACTATCTCGAGAGAGGTGTGATCTTTTAGCACAGATCCCAGTATTTGGATCTATAGAGTCTTTAAATGTTTCTGTAGCAGCTGCCATCGCTTGCTTTGAGATTGCCCAAAGACGACGATGATAAAATATGGTGATAGGTATCGAATTTTCGTAGACTAAAGACACGCCGGGTTAGCTCAGTTGGTAGAGCACTTCTCTTGTAAAGAAGATGTCGTCGGTTCGATTCCGACACCCGGCTCCACGTAACTGTAGGTTAAAGGGTTGAATGCCCTGTTACGTTCGCTCTTTGACCTATCGCAACCTGATTGACAAGGGCGGTATACCATAATCGAGTGGGCCTTACTGACAGAGAAACAGCCATTCTTGACTTTGAGAGAACACCCTGGGAAGTTACTGGATCCAAAGAAAGTGCTATCAGGGAAAGATTTGGGATTTCACCTTCACGTTATTACCAGATACGGGACTCATTATTGGATAGTGCTGAAGCTTTGGAGTATGACCCTCTTTTAGTCCGTCGATTACGGAAGTCTCGGAGAAAACGTCGTTCTATTCGATACGGTATTCCCCAGATTCATTCGCCAATTCGCTAAACCTATCTGAAGGTTTTAATATGAATAAGGCTACGGACAAGATATCAGGAGATGCTTGACATGAATATTGCAGGGAAGGGAGTTCTACTTCTTGGTGTTTTTGTCGCCATTGGTATCATCGTTTTAAATGAAGGTTTCAGCGACACATCACAAAACGGCGAGTCTCTTCCAGTAATCCAGAGCGCTGAAGAGACAAATGAGCCATCTAATACATCTGAAGAAGAGAACTCTGTCGAAGAAGAGGAAGTAGCAGCCGAAGAAAATACCACTGGGCAAAGTAGCACGCCAGTCCAGAGTGCACCTGTTTCAAGTAGTGAATCTGTGCTTCACCCTCCTCCAGAAGTCCGAGTCCTTGTCGCTAATGGAACAGAAATTTCCGGAGCTGCTGGAGCAATACGAGAAGTATTGATTTCAGATCAGGGCTATAACGGTTTACCAGCCGTAAATGCAGCGACTGAAGAGGTACCTGATTTCTCTTTCGTATACTATGCGAACGGTTATGAACTCGATGCCAGAAATGTTGGTCTAATAATTGGAGTTGATTCCGCAAACGTTCTTCCAATGCCAGCTGCACTCCCTGTCGCAGATCTGGCTGAAGCCAATGTTCTGATTCTTTTAGGATCTGACCTGTATCCACCTGAAGAGTGATACTGGAGGCCTCTTATGAGGATTCTTGTTGCTCCAGATAAATTTAAAGGGACAGCGTCAGCGCAGACTGTAGCTGAATCAATTAGAACTGCTCTTGGCGATGACCATGAGATCCTTATCCAACCCCTTGCTGATGGGGGAGAAGGAACAATTGAGGCATTTGGAGGATCAAATCGCACCGACGTTGTCTCAGGTCCTCTTAATAGCCCAGTAAGCGCCCAGTGGAGACTCCATGGAGATACGGCAATCATAGAAATGGCTCAGGCATCTGGACTTACATTAGCTGGGGGATTAGAAGATAATGACCCAATAGCTGCATCCACAATCGGCACAGGTCAGCTTATTGCTATGGCGATTGAAAGAGGAGCAAGAAATATTCTTGTAGGGGCAGGCGGGTCAGCAACTACCGATGGCGGTTTAGGGGCCCTCGAAGCTCTATACCCTTTGGAGAGACTTCGCGAAGTATCAATAACCGTTGCATGCGATGTTGCAACACGATTTGTTGAAGCTGCAGAAATCTTCGGGCCTCAAAAAGGTGCATCCCCATCTCAAGTTCGGTTCCTCAAACGTCGTCTAGAGAGAGTTGGACAGATTTATCTAGAAGAGCGAGGAGTTGATGTACTAGAGATGGAAATGGCTGGAGCAGCTGGAGGTTTGGCCGGAGGTCTAGCATCGGTCGGCGCATCCTTGGTAAACGGGTTTAACGCTGTTTCTGAGAAAGTAGAGCTTCTGGATTTAATAGAAAACGTTGACCTCGTTATTACTGGAGAGGGAAATGTAGATAAATCAAGTTTCGAAGGTAAAGTTGTCGGCGGCGTATTGAAACTCGCAGATGAAACAAAAACCCATGCAATAGTAATAGCGGGGGACTTTGAAAAATCACTTTCCTATTCTTCCCCAATATACGGGCTTACCGATGAGCTAGGTGCGGAATCTGCATTTTCTCAAACTCAAAAATCCCTTGAGTACGTCGCGAAGAAGGCCGTCTCCAACTGGGAAAAAGGAAGATAACATAAAATCAAGATGGCGAGGTACGTATGACTGATCGAATAGAGCTAAAAGGTATTAGAGCCTTAGGAACAATAGGTGTATTAGCTGAAGAGCAGGAACGTGCTCAACCATTTGAAGTTGATATAACCGTTGAAAGTAACCTATCGACACCCGGACAAACCGACTCTCTGCAAGACACAGTAAATTATGCAGAGGTTACTGAAACTATTGTCTCTATCATCACTAACGAAAAACACCTCCTTCTTGAACGAGTTGCAGAACGGATAGCGGAAGAAACCCTTAAAATCGACCTCGTTGATGCTGTTAATATCACCATCAAAAAATTACGTCCTCCTGTCCCGCATCATCTTGAGTACTCAGCTGTATCAATACGACGTGAATAGAAACTCTGACCTGATAATCAAGCTGATCTGAAGCAGCGTAATTTATTTCTCTAAAATTTCCCTACTGGCAATAAGGACCTGTTTAGGAACATGGGTACGGCCGTAGTCAAATCCAACCTCTAAAAGAATATCGAGCAACTCT
The DNA here is from genome assembly GCA_902529525.1 of Actinomycetota bacterium. Classification (GTDB taxonomy): domain Bacteria; phylum Actinomycetota; class Acidimicrobiia; order Acidimicrobiales; family UBA8592; genus UBA8592. Next base: position 36,604 of record CABZWT010000004.1, on the reverse strand, counting down.
CTCCTACCATCTTCCATTTTCCATGGCAACGCGATATAAATTGGCAGCTCAAAGATACGAAGCCGCTCAAGGTTTCGGTAGATTCTCTCTTGAAACTTAAACCGCTCTTCCCACGCCCAGTCAGCAGGTCCAAACCCAGTTCCAGGGTCCAGAATTAGTTGGTCCTTTTTAATTCCCGATTTCTCAAGTTTTTCTAACGTCGTTTCAAACCAAGGAAGAATAGTTTCTAACGGATCTCCATTAATGAATTCTAAACTTTTAGGATCGTCTCCATTTAAAAAGGGAAGTACTACTGGGACTTCCCTATCAGCTGCAAGATCAATCATCGATGGATTTTGAAGGCCATCAGATGCATTCATAAAGTTTGCTCCAGCGTCAAGAGCTCTTTCCATAATTTCTGGGTTCCAAGTATCAATTGAGAGCTCAATATCTAAAGCTGATATCGCTTCAATTTTTCCTTCTAGCCGCCCCCATTCCTCATCTGTATTTATTCGGTCAGCGTATTGGGTTGATCCTGCTGCTCCTAAATCAATACCTACGCATCCTTGCTGTATCAATTCCTTTGCCCGTGATAGAGCATCCTCAGTAGTAAGAGCTATTGAAAAATCAGCTAAAGAATCATGAGAAGCGTTAATGACGCCATGAAGTTTCACTTCGCCCACCGTAGAGGTCTATCGACCCAGTTGCACCCTATTTATAGGTCTGACTAAAACAATAATTAAAAATCGAAATTTATCTGGAGCAAATATAGCGAATTCCGATAAATTCACATTATGGCTGTAACCATTCGTATTCCAACAACCTTACGCATTTTGACTTCCGGTGAAGCTGAAGTAAGTGCCAAAGAAGGAACAATTACTCAGATTATTGATGAGATTTGTGAAAATTACCCTGATTTTCAAGGAAGACTCATTGATGAAGATGGAAAGCTTCTCCGATTTGTCAATATGTATGTAGAGGATGAGGATGTCCGGTTTCTTCAAGGATTAGAGACTTCTGTAATAGATGGGCAAACGATTTCAATTATTCCTGCTGTCGCAGGTGGTCGATAGTCGATATTTTGGAAAGATCTTTTTCTAGTAAGTCGGAATCATTTCCGAGTTTCAGTACCATTACTAACGCTTAAATCATTTCCAGATGATCCAAAGAAAATAATGATCAAAAGGGAATAAAATTTATAAGTATTTTGTTCATATATTAAGAAGCTAAACAGGAGATACTCAATGGCAAAGATCATTTCATTTGACGAAGAAGCTCGACGTGGACTTGAAGCTGGGATGAATACCCTAGCAGATGCAGTAAGAGTAACCCTTGGCCCCAAAGGCCGGAATGTCGTGCTCGATAAAAAATGGGGAACTCCAACAATCACTAATGACGGTGTTTCTATTGCAAAAGAAATCGACCTCGAAGACCCTTATGAAAGGATCGGCGCTGAATTAGTGAAGGAAGTTGCGAAAAAAACTGATGATGTTGCTGGAGATGGAACCACAACGGCAACTGTTTTAGCTTGGTCGATGGTTCGCGAAGGACTCCGGAATGTTGCTGCCGGCGCCAATCCGATGTCACTTAAAAAAGGAATCGAAGCTGGTGTTACTTCTGCAGTCGAATCTATTAGGAGCCAATCGGAGGATGTTTCTTCTAATAAAGAGCAGATAGCTAATGTTGCCGCAATTTCAGCAGCGGATACTGAAATTGGTGGAAAGATCAGTGAAGCAATAGATAAAGTTGGAAAAGACGGAGTTATCACAGTCGAAGAATCTCAGACTTTTGGGATGGACCTCGATTTCGTCGAAGGTATGCGTTTTGACAAAGGTTACATCTCCCCATATTTCGTTACTGACCCGGAACGTATGGAAGCAGTGTTGGAAGATCCTTATCTTCTTTTTATTGGCTCTAAGATCTCTGCAGTTCGAGATATCGTCCCCGTTCTTGAAAAAGTAATGCAATCTGGAAGCCCACTCTTGATAATTGCCGAAGACGTCGAAGGGGAAGCTCTAGCTACGCTCGTAGTGAACAAGATTCGAGGAACGTTTACCTCAGTAAGTGTCAAAGCTCCCGGATTTGGCGATCGACGAAAAGCTATGTTGCAAGATATGGCTATTTTAACGGGTGGGCAGGTCATCAGCGAAGAGGTTGGACTTAAACTCGAATCTGTTTCTCTGGATTTACTCGGTCAAGCTCGCAAAGTAGTAATAACAAAAGATGAAACAACGATCATTGAAGGTTCAGGAGATCGAGAAGATGTTGATGGCCGCATCGCTCAGATTAAAGCAGAAATTGAAAATACTGATTCCGATTATGACAGAGAGAAACTACAAGAGCGTTTAGCGAAACTTTCAGGAGGTGTGGCTATTTTGAAAGTAGGCGCAGCTACGGAAGTTGAACTTAAAGAGAAAAAACACCGTATTGAAGATGCTGTATCAACGACAAAGGCCGCTATAGAAGAGGGTGTCGTTGCTGGAGGCGGGGTAACGCTACTTCGTGCCCAAGCAGAAGTCTTAAAAACAATGGATGCTATTGATAATCATGACGAAGCAACGGGTGCTCGCCTTGTAGCTAAAGCTTTAGAAGCTCCTCTTAATCAGATTGCGATTAACGCCGGTTTAGAAGGCGGGGTCATTGTTGAGAAGGTTCGAAACCTCGAAGGAGCAAATGGGCTCAACGCATCCAGCGGAGATTATGAAGATTTAGTCAAAGCTGGAATTATTGATGCAGCGAAGGTAACCCGGTCAGCGCTACAAAATGCTGGGTCAATTGCAGCATTGTTCTTAACAACGGAAGCAGTGATCGCTGATGCACCTGAAGAGGGTGGAGCCCTCGATGGTATGCCTGATATGGATTTCTAAGAGATCTATATCTCAATAGGCAATTGAACCGGTACGAAGTTTGTACTCTAGACTTTAATTATGGAAAGTAACTCTCTCCGAACAGCTGAAGGTCTGGGCGTTCTGCACCTTTTTTGTAGGATTCAAAACGAAATCGATAGGCTCAAGATCACTGAAATAGTTGAAGATGCACTTGCATCTTCGATGCAAGTGGTAACCGTATCCATTCTTGGTCACAAGGCAGATATTGCTTTTATGGTTCTGAGTGAAGATTGGGTTCAACTACGTAAGTTTCAAACCAGCTTGAAAGCAGCTGGTTTAGACGTAGTTGATTCATATGTTTCCCTAACCGAAATTTCTGAATACGCTCAAGGCGTTCCAGAGGAGATGCGTAACGCAAGACTTTACCCTGAGTTACCTCCTGCGGATAAGAAAGCATGGTGCTTTTATCCGATGTCTAAACGAAGAAACCCGAGTCAGAATTGGTTTACATTACCGTTTGAAAGAAGAAAAGAACTCATGTACGAACATGGTGCTTCTGGCAGGAAATTTAGTGGAAGGGTTCTTCAGGTCATCACCGGATCAACTGGGGTAGATAATTTCGAGTGGGGAGTTACCTTATTTTGTGTTCACCCTGACGATCTTAAAGATGTCGTATACACCATGCGTTTTGATGAAGCATCTGCAGAATATGCAGAATTCGGTCCATTCTACTCTGGCTACGTAATACCCTTAGAAGATTTGCTCGAAGAGTTTATGAATTGACTTTTCTAGAAACCAGTTAATTTTCTACTGAGCCAAGGTCCCTAGATAAAGTTTGATGACGTTTTCGTCGTTAAGAAGATTTTCTCCAGTGCCGTCGTACGCATTCTTTCCTTGATCCAAGACATAACCCCTATCACTTATCTTGAGACATCTGGTAGCGTTCTGCTCAACCATCACAATTGAGACTCCGGTCTCATTAATTGATGTCACGTTTTCAAATACTTCTACCTGCAATGCTGGAGATAAACCCGCAGAAGGTTCATCAAGAAGAAGCACGGTTGGCTGCATCATCAGAGCTCTTCCCATGGCAAGCATTTGTCGCTCACCACCTGAAAGAAGTCCAGCACGTTGACGGATTCTCTCTCCAAGTCTTGGGAAAAGGTCGGCAATTTCCTTAATTCTCTCTTCAACTTGGTTCTTAGGAAGTTGGTATGCACCCATTTCAAGATTTTCGGACACTGTTAAGGAAGGAAAAACGTTTTCTGTCTGTGGAACAAAACCAACCCCTTTTTCAACAAGCTGGTGTGCTGGAAGATTTGTTATCTCTTCCCCCATCAGTTCGACAACACCACTTCTCACTTCAACAAGCCCGAACATGCTTTTAACTAAAGTTGACTTCCCTGCTCCATTGGGGCCGATAATTCCAACCAATTCACCCTTATGAAGTTCAAAATTGCAACCAGTCAAAATATCAACACCTGGGAGGTATCCAGCCACCAGATCCTTTGAAGAAAGAACTACTTCCTTATTGCTGCTATTAGACATCTTTGAGCTCCTCTGCGATCGAACTACCAAGGTATGCGTCTATTACAGCTGGATTCTTTGATACTTCACTTGGTGTTCCCTCGGCAATGATTCTTCCCTCGGCAAGAACAACTATCCAATCAGAAATTCCCATGATCGCGTCCATATCATGTTCTATGAAAAGTACGCTTACTCCTTCATCTCGAAGATTTTCTATATGGGCTAATAGCGATTCCACCAGTACCGGATTAACACCTGCCATTGGTTCATCAAGCAGAATTAGTTTTGGTTCAGACATTAAGGCTCGAGCCATTTCGAGCAATTTTCGTTGCCCACCAGAAAGCGTTGCTGCATATTCATCACGCATGTGCGATAAATTAAACTTTTCCAAAAGAGCCTCAGCCTTTATAAGAATCTCTTTTTCCTGAGATTTCCAGCGAGATGGAATAAGAGCATAACGAAGAAATTCACCCTTTTGTTCAGCGGCCCCTAGAAGCATATTGTCCAGAACTGTCATCTTTGCAAGAGATTTAGTTAACTGAAAAGTCCGCACCATACCTTTATGTGCAATCTGATGCGGACGTAGACCTGACAGGTCGGTCGTCCAAGAATCTGATTTCGAAAGTTGATGAAATGTCCACTTGCCGGAGTCTGGCCTGTCAAAACCTGTTATCAGGTTAAACAGTGTTGTTTTCCCTGCTCCGTTTGGACCGATAAATGCAGTAATGATTCCTCGCTGCACTTCAAGATGATCAATATCTACGGCACGCAGCCCGCCGAAAGAACGAACGACATTATCAACTTTCAAAATCGGGTCTGGCTTTGGAGATCCTGGGGTAGGTTCAATATTTTTCAATTCAGGGGCATTATTATCGGACATCGATTTGAGCCTCCTCTTTTTTTCCAACCAGGCCTTGAGGTCTCCAAATCATCAGAACGCCAAGCATAATCCCCATCATGATCATCCTTACGCTAGCAACATCATTTGATTCGAGAATCACGCTAGGTATCCATCCGGATTCAACCATTTGCCGGAGAAGTTCTTCTACAAAGACAATTATGAACCAGAAAGAAACAGCTCCAATTACGGGCCCCCATACCGAGGCGGCTCCTCCTAGAATCAAGACGGTCCAGATAAAGAATGTTGTTTGAGGCTTGAACTGCTGTGTCTCAACGAACCCAGTATTCATTGCTCTTGTGATTCCAGCAAGTGCTACGATCATGCCACCAATAATTAAACTCTGAAGTTTGTATGAGAAGACATTCTTTCCTAAAGCTCGTGCAGCGTCTTCGTCCTCTCGAATTGCTTTGATTACTCTACCCCATGGAGATTTCATTAACCCCCAAATCAGTAACGTAGCTAGAAGGACTAAAGTCCATCCAAGAATCATTACCCAAAGCGTCTGTTCATCAAATTTTAAACGCCAAAATCCATAGGATCCGTCACTTATTGGGTTCCAATCAATCGTGACGATTTCAGAGAACGATACTTCCGCATTCCGATCTTCAATACTGGGAAGACCGAAAGGTCCCCCAGTTAAATCAAGAAGTCTTTGAGATCGGAACGATATGCGTAGAACTTCTGCGATAGCGATAGTAGTTATTGCAAGGTAGTCTGCCCGTAACCGCAATGAAGGTAGGCCAATGCTTAAGGCGATTACAACTGCGAAAACTAGACCGCCCGCTATTGCAAGTATTAACGACCCACCAAGCCATCCTTGAGTAAAGAATATTGCCATCCCATAAGCTCCCGCAGCCATGAATGCAACAACACCAAAGTTCAGCAGACCGGTATATCCATAATGTAGATTTAACCCAACAGCTGCTAAAGCGAATGTTGCAGCTTGCACTCCAATGGAAGCGCGCAGAGCCAAACCGAGTAGATCTCCTATGTCGACACTGGCGAGGATATTCATAATCATGGCACCTACCCGAGCCTTTCTCGGACACCGAGAATTCCTTGTGGTCTAACAAGGAGGATCACGATAAGAACAGCTAAGGCAATTAAAAACTTCAAGTCATTGTCCAGCCAGAACGTTGAAGTTTCTGACGCTAGGCCGATAGCTATACCGCCGACCATAGCGCCGTATGCTGTGCCCAATCCGCCTAGAGTAACAGCAGCGAAAATCAAGAGTAAGATCTTTTCCCCCATCTGCCATTCAACGACCTGTGTGAGGCCGATCATAATACCTCCGAGGCCGGCTAATGCACTGCCGAAGATCCATACCCACATAATGGTTCTGTTCACATCTATCCCCGAAGACTCAGCAAGAGCTGGATTGTCTGAGACAGCCCGCATTGAGGTCCCTAGTCTTGTTCGCTGAAGCAGAATTCCGACTATTACCAAAGTGACAAACGCGATGGCAATGATGTAGTAGTCCTTAGGAGGGAGTTCAATGGGTCCGAGTGAAATCCCTTTCTGTATTTTGTATGACTCATAGGTTTCTGGTTCGGCTCCATGGTAGATCAACATGAGATAGCGCATGAGAAAGGCTAGTCCGATTGAAACAACCATAAGAGAAATATTGGTCATCTTCTTCCGTCGTAGCGGCCCGAAGATACCTTTCTCCAAAAACAATCCAAGAAAACCACCTATTACAACAGCTAAAACAACGGCGATCGGAAATAGGCCTCCAGTAAGTCCCATGGATGACTCGAGAACAAGAGCTATTACGGCACCAAAAGCTACCATTTCCGAATGCGCGAAATTAACGAGACCGGTTACACCGAATATAAGAGAAAGTCCTATTGAGGCTAAAGCAACGAGAAGTCCCACTTTTAGTCCGCTAACCATTCGGTTAAGTAGTCGTTCCCAGGTGGGTGGGATTTCTAGAATGGTCTTTTGTTCTTCACTTTGAAGTTGAAAACCTACTGAGGTTGTTCTTATTTCCTCCAACACGACAATAACTTCAGATGATGCCCCTTCCTTTATGGAAATACCATCAGGGAGGGGACCTATTAATTGGACGGTGAATTCCCCTATATAGGGAATCGGGATTGCCCACTTTCCATCGTCACCCGAAGCAACAGAACCAACCTCAGTACCGGCATCATCAACGATTGATACCGTAACGTCAGGAATAACTTCACGACCTACCCTTACTGTCCCTCGAAAGACTGCTTCGTTATCTAAAGCAGAAGCTACGAGGGGGAATGTCAAACTTGCGCAGAACGCAGCCAAGGCAAAAATAAGCATTCCTTTTACTGTTTTTGTCACAAGAGGACTTTAATCGGAAGAACGGGATCCTCCCAACCAAAATTGATAACAGTGCTATTTTTCCGATTATGGGCTAAAGAACTATCGGTTCCAGCCAGCATCTGAAATATGTCGTTCCTCAAAGAAAAGACAATCATCAGGGCATCCAAACGGCATTTCTTCATTGCTTCCTAATCTGCAACGTTGAACCACTTCTCCGGATTGAACTGTCCTACTGCTGTAATGCCTACAATCGTCGCGTACTGCCATAAACCCATTTTCACCTTTCCCGAATCCATATACAAGTAAATAAGGGTAAGAGTTAACACTCTCGAAACAATTTAGAAATCTATGTCCATTACTATTCAGGCATTAAATGGCAGAAAACTGTTTAGTTTTCTGAAGATGCGTTGGGTTAGCGCTCGCAATAGAAGGGAAATAGAAGGGAACAGGATGGAAACAGGTGATTTCGCGTGGATGCTGATTTCGACAGCATTGGTGGTCTTTATGGTGCCGGGTTTGGCGTTGTTCTATGGGGGTATGGATAGGTCTAAAAATGTCTTAAATATGCTCAATATGAACTTGTACTGCATCGGGATTGTCCCGCTGCTGTGGGTTACGTTGTCATGGACGCTTGGTAATAGCTCAGATGGGTCAGGTTTCTGGGGCGGTGACCTGATCGGTAACTGGGATCAGATCGGCCTTGATGGTCTAAATATGATGCCTGAAGATCTTATTTTCGTTGCTTTCTTAATGACGTTTGCCTCGATTACCCCAGCGTTGATATCGGGCGCTGTTGCTGACCGCATGAAATTTTCAGCTTGGGTTATTTTCGTCCCCATCTGGACGCTCCTTGTTTATACCCCAGTGACCTATTGGGTATATAGCGGGTGGCATCACAGTATGGGAGCGATTGACTTCGCAGGTGGTACCGCCATTCACATAAATGCTGGAGCAGCCTCACTTGCACTGATTCTTGTACTAGGAAAACGTAAAGGCTGGCCGAGCGAGTCATCACCCCCACATAACCTTCCTCTTGTCATGCTGGGAACAGGAATTCTTTGGTTTGGATGGTTTGGATTCAACGCAGGATCAGCTGGAGCAGCGAATGGTCAAGCTGTTCAAGCATTACTCAATACCTTTGTCGCTGCTGCAGCCGGAATGATTGGCTGGATGCTCATCGAATGGTACCGAGACGGGAAAGCAACAACTCTTGGTGCTTGTTCCGGTGTAGTAGCAGCACTAGTAGCAATAACTCCAGCAGCTGGCTACGTCGGTGGTCTATCAAGCATTATCTTCGGCCTCGTCGCAGGGGTAGGGTGCTACTTCCTCATCGGATTGAAAAACAAGCTCGGATACGACGATTCTCTTGATGTGGTCGGCGTTCACGGTGGAGGCGGTGTTATCGGTGGGCTCCTACTGGGCTTATTCGCAGATAACTCAGCTGTTAATAGTGAGCCCGGTGGATTCCAAGATGGGGTTTTCTTTGGCGGCGGCGAGCTCTTTATCGACCAACTAGTAGCAATGGGCTCAGTGATAGTCTTCTCCTTCATTGTCACATTTGGAATAGCGAAAGTCCTCGATGCCACAATTGGCCTTCGAGTTTCTGAAGAAGATGAAGAGGCCGGACTCGATCAATCACAACACGCAGAGACTGCTTACAACCTATAAAAGTAAGTTTAAATAATCATTTAATTGGCGGGGGATAGCTCCCCCGTCAATTAAGAATGTTCCCAAAATGGTCGAAGTGGAATACGGTGAATGTATGACCATTGTTCTTGCAAGACAAAATCTTCTTCAAGACCGGACCATACGCGGGTCGCAATTCACCAGACAACTCAGTGATTCCGCTGACTATTGGCTAGAAGGTCTCTTCAACGACGTTGTTGGCGATCGATCTGATATTGCTCTTCTTGCTGTTGGAGGTTATGGCCGAAAAGACTTATCGCCACTGTCAGACCTTGATGTGCTTCTCCTCCATCGAACAGCTAATGACATTGACGTGGTCGCTGAATCTATCTGGTATCCCATCTGGGATCAAGGAGAGAAACTTGGGCATGCAGTTCGAACGATAGATGAGACAATAGAACTTGCTGCAGAAGATCTTGATACCGCTACAGCACTTTTATCATGTCGCCATATTGCCGGTTCAAAGAAACTTGCACAGGAGCTTTCTGCACTTGCTCTCGCCCAATGGAAGAATAATGCTCGTTCATGGTTGCCCAAACTCGCAACTTCTATTCAAGAGCGCCACCGTGCCAAAGGTGAAGTCGCATTCATGCTTGAACCAGAACTGAAGGAAGGTAGAGGAGGGCTACGAGACGTTCATGCGATGGGTTGGGCGGACCAAAGCGGGCAAGGCCCCTTAGAAGTAGAGCAAAATCAGCTACTGGAATCGTACGAAGTCATTCTCAGGGCCCGTGTAGAACTTCACAGAAGTGCGAAACGTTCCAGTGACAAACTCCTCCTAGAACAACAAGATGCTGTATCAGAAGCTTTGGGGTATGAAGATGCTGATATTTTGATGGCAGATGTTGCATCAGCTGCTCGGCGTATTGCGTGGAACACAGATGAACTTTGCTATGCAATACAAAATGCGGGCCTATTTGGCTTGTGGAATTTTGGAAAGAAAGTCGGAGATACGTTAACTGGAAGAAGAAAATCTGTTTCAACGAGTTATGAATCCGATACTGACATGTCGGCAGAAACAGTTTTACGTATTTCGCTTACTACTGCTAAGAATCAAGAAAGATTTTCTCCAGAAGTCATCAAACAACTTCGAAATGTAGAGTTGCATGTCCCAGACCCTTGGACACCTGAGATACGAGATCTGTTCGTAGAGCTTCTTCTAACTGGTCATGATGCGATACCTGTATTTGAGACATTAGATGAACTTAATCTATTTGTCCCTTTCCTGCCGGAATGGAAGCCAGCGAGAAGTCGTCCCCAACGCAACGCCTATCATCGCTTCACTGTTGACCGTCATTTGCTTGAAACGGCCGCTGAAGCAGCGAAGCTCCAAGATCGTGTTCAACGGCCTGACCTACTTGTAGTTGGTGCTCTTCTTCATGACATAGGAAAGCCTTATCCCGGTGATCACACGGAAATAGGTATCGAGCTCATCAATATTATCGGGTCGCGAATGGGATTTTCACCAAACGATATAGAAACACTTGTTCAAATGTGCGAACATCATCTTCTACTTCCCGATGTAGCGACACGAAGAGACCTTGATGACTTTGACACGATACAAACAGTTGCAAGTTCACTTCAAACTGTTCAAAGAGTGGAATTACTTCATGCCCTCACAGAAGCTGACTCCATAGCAACTGGGCCAGCTGCTTGGAGTACATGGAAAGCTGGCCTTGTCCACGATCTTGCAGGCCGGGCATCGGCATATCTCAAGGGAGGAGAGGGAAGTATCATGGAGCGGGCATTTCCCACCGAAGAGCAGATGAAGATGATGCGTCGAGGCATGATTCGAGTTGAAGGGGATACAGACACTCTCACAATTATGGAGATAGACCGGCCAGGTGTTTTTGGGCGAGTAGCTGGGGCTTTATCTCTATGTGGACTCGATGTACTAGAGGCAGTCGCCTATACAGATTTTGGAATGGTTCTCGCAGTCTTTCGTGTATCACCGAGTACTACCCGAGAAATTGATTGGGATTCGGTTTGTATCTTTGTTCAGGACTCGGTCCGAGGTCGTGTTGCGATTGCCGCTCGCCTTTCAGAAAGAATGAAAACATACTCCTTGCAGTTATCCCAAAACTTCCCAGACAGAGTAGTAGGAACTGACGTCAAAATAGATAATGAGACTTCGTCTACAGCGACAGTGGTGGAAGTATCTGCCCCAAATGGAATGGGGTTGCTGTATCAAATTACCCGCGCGCTGAGCTCGCTTGACCTGAATATTCTTAGTGCGAAAGTACAGACGCTTGGCGCTGATGTTGTGGACTCTTTCTATGTTTTGGATAATGAAGGAAAGAAAATAGTCGACCAAACACATGCAGAAGAAATTCGAGAAGCTGTTCGGCATGCAATTGAAATCTCAACCGTAATGCAAAGGAAGTCAAATGACAGATGAGCACAACCTTGTTCGATGGAGTGAAGCTCTTGCTGGGATTGCAAGAACGGGCCTTGCATTTACTGAGAATCTTTATGAGCGGGAACGTTACGAAGAAGTTCTCAATGTGGCAGCTGATATTCAGTCGCATCTATCTGGGGCTGATCAACCCGAGGAGAAGGTTGACGAATGGATGCGTTCAGTTGGGGAAGGTATACCTGGTTATGTAACTCCAAAGATTGCTATAGGGGCTGTTGTTGGTAACGACGATGGGGAACTTCTTCTTATTCAAAGATCAGATTCTGGAGTTTGGTTATTTCCTACAGGTTTTGCAGACGTGGGGTACTCAGCTGCAGAAATAGCTGAAAAAGAAGTTCTGGAAGAAACAGGTATGGAGGTTGAAGCCCTTCGCATCATTTCGATTCTTGATGGTGTCCGAGGAGGTTTTACAAGAATGCCCTTATATTCAATTGTTTTCCAATGCAAAGTTATCGGAGGAACACTAAAGCCTCATCCTTTAGAGTGCCAAGATGTCGGTTTCTTCTCCCAAGACTCCCTTCCCGAACCTTTGGCAGGATCAGGAAATTGGGTGGATCAGGCTTTCCGAGCAGTGCGTAATGAACCAATTGAAGTGCAATTTGACACACCGCGAAGACCTGCTTGGAAAAATCCAGACGAAGGCTAGAACTTCTTTCTTTTCGGGTTACGCCTCTTCGGGGTTTGCTCCATCGCGAAGCCATCGTTCAACTTGGTCACCGAATCCAGATGCAGGGTCTGCTTTAAATTCCCCCTGGTCGTATCTGTATTCTAAATCAGTGACGTATGCATTCATATCCTCATCGTTTTCGATAAGTTGATCGACCTGTCTTTCATACGCTGCAGATGCTATTTCTAATTCTGTTGTTATAGATGTCTCAGGCAGTATTTCATTTAATCTTTCGATAAGTGCCAAAGTTGCTTTAGGTGACGCAGCTCCTGAAACATAGTTGGGAACAGTAGCCCATAAGGAAATTGAGGGGATACCAGCCTCTTGGATGGTTTGGTTGAGAACGCCAATAATTCCTGTTGGCCCTTCATACATTGATTTTTGAAGATTAAGTTTAGAGCTTGTTTCTGCGTCTTCGCTGAACCCATAAATCATTACCGGGCGTGTGTGTGGAACTTCTGTGAGAAGTGAACCGAGCGTAATTACCATCGAAACTTCGAGGCTATTTGCTACTGAATTAATTTCTTCTACGAAGGTTTTCCACTGTAATTGAGGCTCTATACCTTCAAGCAGGAAAATATTTTGCCCAGAATCTGTACTAAATCTGGTCACTGGCCAATCTAACTGTCGACCATTTTCATCGAGATGAACTAATGGGCGGGTTTCAGAAAAGTCGTAAAATTGTTCCGCCTCAATATAGGCAAACTGTTTGGCATCGAAATCTTCTCGTAAATGTTTAAGAGCCCAACTTGATGCATTCCCAGCATCATTCCATCCTTCAAACGCAGCAATCAGCACGCCGCCTGTTTTATTAGGTTTATTTTCCCAGAAGGTATAGTTCTCTAGCATTGCTTCGAGACTATATCTACCCAGACCTGAATTCTATTCGTAGAGATCACTAGTGCTTCGGAATCTCTTGTAGTCCTTCCCGGTCTCACTCGGGTACCATAAAGCATGGTCACAATTCGTGTAGCCGACAATGCAGACGCTGATTTAGTAGATGCGTACCAAAAGTTAACACCCCAGCTTTCCTCTTCAAGCCCTGCACCTACTAAAGACGAGCTTGCAGCAATCATTAAATCTGACTCTGCGACAGTGCTGGTAGCTGAAGATGAAAGCGGCACGATTCTTGGTTCAATGACTTTGGTAGTTTTTCGAATTCCAACAGGTGTACGCGCCTGGATAGAGGACGTTGTCGTAGATACTGAAGCTCGAGGTATGGGTATCGGGCAGGCTTTGAATGAATACGCCATTCAGCTTGCCGAGCAAGCGGGTGCCAAAACTATTGACTTAACATCACGCCCTTCAAGAGAATCAGCAAATCGCCTATACCAACGACTCGGTTTTGTTGCCCGTGAAACTAACGTATATCGGTACACGATCGTTTAGCCCCCAGAGGTTTCTATGATAATAAGGATTTACGGGATGATGTCTTCTACATACACGTAGTCGCTATTTCCTCCGTAATCAAAAACCCAGAGTTCAGCTACGAATTCCATTCCAGATTCTAAGGGCTCGAATGAGTATGAGAGATTTGGGATATCTGCCCATAAACCGACTTCATTAATCTCTACCCATTCAAATGAATAGTCAGTGTTTTGCAATAAGAAAACTGGATAGATCAATCCCTCTGGATCTGCCACTAGTTCACCCCACTGGCCCGTTTGGTCAATGGAGTAATATATCTCACTGAGAACATCTGCCGTTTCTGAATCGAGTGTGATTGACAGAACAACGTCAAGGAACGTTTCATCACCTTCAAAATCTCCCGGAGGAACATACGTGAGAGGTATATCGAGAAAAGAAACCGAAGATTCCTCATCGTGGTACAGCTGCGTATACGCATACACCGTATCCTCCCTATCAGACATGGTTAGAACAGTTAGATCATACAAACCTTGAGCTAGTCCACTTCCATCGTTTGCGAATACTGCCGGTTCCTCTCCAAGGAAAAGAATGGACCCGTCTTCTTCAGGAAGCCCATAGTAGATCACGGCTTCGGTGAGATTATCTTGTGCAGCGAGGTCAAATTGAGCAGTGATGACGAGACCCTCCGTCGCATCGAGAGTGTATTCTGCCGGATATTGCTCTGTTAGGAATCGTGCTTGTTCTTCCTCCGGAATGTTTTGTTGCGCTTGAAAATAACTTGTGAGGATATTTTGCCAACTGGAAATACCTTCGAGGTCGAAATATCCCTGATCACTGTATTGCCCCAGCTCTGGAAAATATACGGCTAAGCCTGTCGATGCTTTTGTTGCAGGGCCACTCACATGCCCTATAACAACATCGTCAATAGCAGTCACCAAACTATTTGTTAGGTCAAGAAGTTCGGGTTCAATTTTTCCTAACTCTTCCGCTAGATTTCCCAAGTCGATCATTTGAGCATCTAATGAAGGATCTGGGTTTTTCCCTATCCTTAAGGAGGTGCTCTGAGCTAATCCAAGTTTTGGGGCAAGGGATTCGCTTTCAGAAACCAAAGGTTCCTCGAGAGCTTTTAATGCTTGGTCCACAACGCCTATTCGAGTTAAGTCAATCACAGAAAGTGTAATTTCTGTTTCTGTTTCGTTATCGATGGCATGCTGTTCGTAACCATTTGCAATTGCTAAGCCAAGTGTCTTGGCATCTACTGAAGAGTTTGAGGTGAGGATTTCGAGCGCTTGCCAATCCCAACCATGCCCTGGTTCGAGTTCTTGTGAGGCAACCATCACGTCAGCATGTTCTGCCATTGCTAAGGCAACTTCAAAAGTTCCCATCAGGCAGGCATCAAATCCGACCAAGTCAAGCTTATCAATCCCAGCATTTTCAAGCCCTGCTTCGATTCCATTGGAGATCTCCTGCAGATCAAGGATGTCAAATTCGTTCCCTTCATCAGGTCCCATTCCAGGCCATCCAGCACCATGATCCCAAAGTATTAGAGCTGTTCTTTCGGCAGGAAATCGGGTGAATCCATATTCGATGAACTCAGCTAGAGTACCCGCATCTCCTAAATTACGCTCACCGAGTTGATCTTCAAGGATATAAAGAGAACCATTTTTTACTTGGAGCAGCTTCGTATCTGAAAAATTCTCTAAATTCAATACAGATTCTTCAGAATAGATATCTGACCTGTCAAAGAGAACGACAATATCTACATTTTCACTTGTTGGTACTTTCGACATTTCAACAATATCTGTAAGAGCAAATTCCTCTAAATCAGTATCCCCCATGAGATATATCAGAACGGTCCATTTTTCAGCCTCAACCTCTTTCAGATTTTCTTGGTTCTCCTGAAGGGGGGGGTTGGTCAGATGCTTCATTGTTTTCTGAAGATTCGATTACTTCAGCGGCTGTTCCCACACCGTCGCTAGTTCGGTCATTTGGTTGATCAGCATTGTTTGATGATCCGCCGCATCCAGACAGGGCGCTTAAAATGAAGATACTTGTCACTATGAAAACTGAAAGGGGAGATGCGAATAGGGTATTTCTCTTGCGGGAATTCATGGCTATAGCTTATGTGATTTATCGGCTTGATTAGAAGAAGCCACTTAAATAGATCCGAAGTTTTCTAGACAGTAAAATAAAAATCGATAGCTTTAGTGAGGCGCATCTCTTCGTCATGTTGGACTTAACAAATCATAGAAAAATATACCGGTACGTTCTGGTCTCTGCCCTTAGTCTTGTCATCGGACAATCGGTACTCTATCTCTTTTTCAAAGTTGCAGGCTTTAATGCTGCTCTGAGTAATTTGCTCTGCGTTACTCTCTCAACAATTCCCAATTACATGCTTAACCGGTATTGGGTATGGGGAAAATCTGGGCCTCATGATATAACGAAGGAGGTAGCCCCATATTGGATAATTGCGTTTTCAGGACTGGGACTGTCTACTTTATTCGTTTTTCTCGCCGACAGAATATGGGACTCGTGGATCGTAGTAAACGTTGCAAATCTTGCAGCCTATGGTGCTCTGTGGGTATTAAAGTTTATTATTTTGGACCGCTATCTCTTCAATACAAATTTTAGAAAAGTGAACTTACCTAAAGAGAGTTCAAATAATCAAGGTATTCTCCAGTAATCTTGCTCATATGGAAGCTAGTAGACGTGAATACGCGCAAAATGCTCGAGGTTTCCTTCCGCCAGACGAGGGAGATGTGCTTTATGAGGCAGCTTGTGATCTGAGTATTGAAGGTCCCCTTCTTGAAGTCGGGAGTTACTGCGGGAAATCTGCCGTTTATTTGGGTACCGCAGCCGAAGAGCAAGGGCGTGTCCTTTATGCATTAGATCATCATCGGGGTTCAGAAGAAAATCAAGCTGGCTGGGAGCATCATGAACCTGATTTAATTGATGTAGAAGCGGGGAAATTAGACACCCTCCCGATTTTCCGTAAGGTCATACATAATGCCGGTTTAGAACACGTAGTAGTGGCGATTGTGGGCGATTCCGTTAGCGTAGCGAAACACTGGGAGACATCTCTTGCGTTTTTGTTTATTGATGGGGGGCATGGGGTTCAGCCGGCTAGAAATGATTATTCTTGGTGGGTTCCTAAGGTGCAGTTAGGTGGTGTGCTTGCGATTCATGATGTTTTCCCTGATCCCAAAGATGGTGGGAGGCCGCCCTACGAGTGTATTTATCTACCGGCTATACAGAGTGGTGACTGGGTTGAGGAGAGAGTCCAAGGTTCCTTACGTATATTGCGTCGAATCTCTTGAGCTTGATTTGTCGGTGCTAGGATTGTCCATAAGACTTAAAAATAAAAGAATGGGGATAGATGAAACAAGGTGACATAGTTCCCGATTTCGAAGCACTTGATCAAAGTGGCGAGAAAGTAACCTTAGGGTCATTGATTGAGAATGGTCCATTGGTTTTATACTTTTATCCAAAAGCTATGACACCTGGTTGAACGAGGCAAAGCTGTCATTTCCGTGACTTGGCTACCGAGTTTGCACAATTTGGAGCACAACGAGTGGGAATCAGCACCGATCCGGTGGATCGGCAAAACGAATTTGATCAGCAGAATGATTTAGGGTTTAAACTCCTCTCAGATCCTGATAAGCAAATTGCTTCCTTGCTTGGCGCTAAGCGTCGAGGGCCACTCCCAAATCAGCGGGCAACATATGTGATAGGCCAAGATAGGACGCTTCTTGGAGTCGTCAAGAACGAGAAGAATATGTTCGTCCACGCCGACGAAGCGCTCCAGATACTAAAGAGCGAAATTAGTTGATCCCCTAATTTCTATTCGTCTAGCGACGGCAGGAAGCTATGATCGGCGAACATATTTGCTGCTTGTGTCTCTCCTTGAATAGCGTCGGCGGTGAGTATCACAGCCGCAGCGGAATATGTCGAATATTCGTTTTCAGGAAATGAAACATTTTCGGGGTATACAACTCCTGTAAGGTATTTGCCGCTGTTATCCCTGTAATCCTGGATTCTCGTAAAGAGTTCAATGGCATGCGTTCGCTCACCAACGGCAAGATAGGCCATAGCGCACTCGCAAGTTTCAGCTGTAGTTACCCACGGTCTATCTGATACACACCGGATACCCTTATGCGAGATTTCAAATTCTTCTCTTTTCGCATTAAGTCGATCGAGTCCCGTTGTACCTTGTAAGACACCTGTTAGAACGGGGTAATACCAATCCATAGCCCATCGCTCCTTTGGGGCGAACGCTTCAGGATTATTTTTAAGGACCTGAATCAGACGCTTTCCCTTTTCTTTCCAGCGTGGGCGATCTTCACCAAGATGTGTCGCTATTGCTAGTGCAGAGCGTAATGAGTGAGAGATGCTTGATGATCCTGTAACGAGTGCGTACGACCATGGAGTCCCATCGGAGTGGCAAGCCCAAATAATTTCTCCCCTTGAAGTCTGTTGGCCAAGCACATATTCGATTGCAGGTTCAACGACATTCCACATAGTCTCTAGAAATCCGATGTCTTTTGATATCAAGAAATGGTGGAGAACCCCAGATGCAATATATGCAACGCAGTTTGTATCGATCTTGTCTTGTTCAATTTTATTTTTGAGGTAATAGTTATGCCAGGATCCATTTTCTAGTTGAATATCTGCCAACCATTGATAGGCCGAAACGGCTTCATCATGTAGTCCTGCTATATCTAGGGCCATTGCTGCTTCTATATGATTCCATGGGTCGGCATGTCCATTTGGAAACCAGGGAATCATTCCCGATGGGAGCTGTAATTCAGCAATAGACTCGCCTGTTTCACGTATTTTTGCAGAATCGATAATTTCAACTGGGTCGGTGGGGGGCAAGTTCTTTTCCTATATTAAGCAATGGCAGTCTTTTGAGCATAGATGATTGCGCTCTTACCTAACACGGGTTGCAACATTTTTTCCGCTAACCGAGTTGACCTTGGCTGCTTCACGATATCCCATGTGAGGAGTCGAAGGTATGCTTTCACAAGCCGGTTTTTATCGTTTTTAGTCCCTACAGCACATTTGAGCCACCAGTACGGCGAATGTAACGCATGAGCTCTATGAAAATCTATTGGTAGCAAACCGGCAGAAGCAATCTTCGCTTCTAATTCACGTTTTCTATAGATTCGTACATGGCCTCCGACTTCTATGGGCGCATGATATTCCTCAGAAAGAGCCCAACAAATTTTCTCAGGGAAATAAGAGGGAACTGTAATCGCTAGTATTCCCTGTGGTTTAAGTACCCGAAATAGCTCACTTAACGCATCTTCATCGTTATAGATATGTTCTAGGACTTCGCTCGCTATTATCCGATCAAACGTCTCGTTTTGAAAGGGTAAACGAGTAGCATCTCCCGCAGATGTAAAAGCACCAGAGGTTACCTTAATTTCTCCAACTTCGGCCATAGCGGCATAAGTTGCTCGGACTTCGTGAAGTTCATTCAAGGCCATATCGCAGGCCACGACTTCTGCTCCTCGCCGAAGCACTTCAAATGCGTGTCGTCCAAAGCCGCAACCGAGATCAAGAACCATATGTCCTTCTTCAAGTTTCAGTCGATCAAAATTGATGGTTAACACGTCTGAATCCTAGAAGGCTTTATTCATTGCTAGAAGTTCACGGCAATGATCAGCTGTAGTAATAGCAGATTCTCGCCAACTCCATTTTTCTATCACTCTCTGACGACCCGCTTCGCCTACCCTTTGACAGACTTCCGGATTTTCAAAAGCGTATTCTATTTGTTTCGCTAGCGCACTACTATCTCCAGGTGGAACAGCTAGTGAGGTTTCCAAATGCGGCCCAGCGACTTCAGGAAGGGCACCTCCTGTAGTAGCTATTAATGGAGCACCGCATGATAACGCTTCAATCGCTGGAATCGAGAAACCCTCATATAAAGATGGGACGACAGCTACTGATGCTGATGCAAGAAGATCAACGAGCTCCCGATAACTTATTCCCTGATTAAAGTTTACGATGTCGCTAAGCCCTAATTGAGCGAGCGTCTCAGCAGTAGTGCTTCCTTCCCGTTGTTTACCTACAAGCTCTAGGTGGACATGAGGATACTTTTGTCGAACCTCTGCTAGAGCTTCAAGAAGGTATCTTTGGCCCTTTAGCGGAACGTCAGCGCTAGCAGTTGAGACAATTCTTCCAGGGATCCTTTCAATATGGTGTTGAGGAGCAAAGAAGTCAGTATCGATTCCTATCGGAACAACATGAATACGGTCGATGCTGACTTTGTGATCCTTACTGATATCCTCGCGAGAAGACTCAGAAACAGTAACGATTCGCTTGATGCTCTTGCATACTCGTGTTTGCATTCTTGTAAAGGCGTACCATCGCCGTTTCCCAAACCTTTCGACGAAAGTCCTTGCATTATCTAATTCCAGTTTCCGATCGACAGTAATCGGGTGGTGAATCACTCCAAGAATAGGAAGATCAAGCTTTCTTTGTATCAGCAGATTCCCATATGCTAGTGAGCCGTTATCGATTACTAGATCAAATTCCCCTTCTCGTTCTTTTAACGCCCTAAACGCGCGAAGTGAGAAAGAAAAAGGTTCTGAAAAGTTCCCTGTGAGATATGAACATAACTCTACGAAGTCTGGCATATCTTTTATTTCCCAGATGCCCGGCATTCTTCCAGGGAAGAAATCATTATAGATTTCTAGGCTTGGAAACTTATGAAGTGGAACTTTGGGATCCAGGTCGGGATATGGCGGCCCTCCAAAAACTTCTACTGTATGCCCTAGTTCGACAAGTGCCTTGCTCATTTCCCTTACGTATACCCCTTGCCCGCCGACATGAGGCTTTCCGCGATAGGCGAGCATGGCGATCCTAAGACGGCTCGCTGCTTCATTTGTACTACTTTTTTCAGCTATTTTTTCTTCCATATCAAACCTTAAGGGTATGGATGTTTGGGGTAAAAATACGTTTCTCGAGCACTAAATGTTTAAGAAAGGTCAATACTCATTATGGTGGTACTGTCTTAAATTTCACCGCGCTGAGAAAGGAGAATTTATGAGGGCTCTTGTCCAACGTGTTTCTAAAGCCAGCGTTACCGTGGAAGGGAATACGGTTGGATCGATTCTCAAAGGTCTGTGTGTCTTTGTTGGTGTGACTCACTCTGATACAGCAAAGACCGCTGAGCGTTTAGCGAAAAAACTTTTACACCTTAGAATTTTTGAAGATAACAGCGGAAAAATGAACCTCTCGACTATCGATCTCAATTCAGAAATTTTGGTTATCTCACAATTTACTCTGTATGGCGATGCTCAAAAAGGTCGTCGCCCAAGCTGGATAGCTTCTGCCTCAGGAGAGGTAGCTGAACCGTTGATCGAATGCCTTGTTGATTGTCTCCGTAATGAAGGTATTCAAGTGGAAACCGGATCTTTTGGCGCATTCATGAACGTAGAACTTATAAATTCTGGTCCTGCCACGCTAATAATTGACGTTGACTAGTTTTTTCTTCTTGATAGGAAGTTCGCACCGAGAACGGCAGCTCCTGATAGTAAAATCATTGGAAGCGGGCCTGCCTTTGTTGCCAAAGTATTTCCACTTCTTCGTTCAATGGTTGCATGGAGAACACGGGTCTCCGAAATTGATGAACGTTCGACGACATCACCGTTTGGATTTATAATTGCGCTGAAACCTGTAGGTGCTGCTTGAAGAACCCACCTTCCAGTTTCCATTGCTCGAAGTTTTGAGGAAGCTACTTGTTGAGACTGAAGGATCGTTAACCAATAGCTAGACCCGTTCGTTGGATTTAGGAGTATCTCGCCTCCCCCCGAAATTGCACGACGAGCCCTATCTTCAAAAAATATTTCCCAAGATATCGCTATTCCAAGATTTACTGTCTGGCCGTCAATTTCCACAATGAGGTTGGGTTCCCCGTTCCCTGATTTCGTATTCCTAACCGGTAAATAGCTGGGGGCAAAATGTTCTACAAATCCCCTTAGGGGAACGTACTCTCCAAATGGAACTAGCCGGACCTTGTCATAACGGTCTACCTCAGCCCCCTCAGGTGAAAATGCAATAGAAGCATTCGCATTTTCCGTTATGCTTACACGCTCGAATATTCCTGCAATTAGCCAGCTATCTAACTGTCGGGCTAGATCTTGCAATTCTGTGTATTCGGGAGAATCCGAGAGCGGTTGTTGGACATTGACGACGTCTTCTGGCCATAAAACTAAGTCCACAGGAGTTTTGACATTTGAGCTAGCTTTCAAATGTTTTTCAAATACTTCGCGTTCATCCGTATCTATGGCCCGTGTTCCCTGTTCGCCACCGCCCTGAACTATCGATACCGTTGTTTTACCTATAGGGTCTCCGTTTGGCACAGCAAAGCCAATTGCCCATATTGCCACGAGAGTCATTCCGGTATACGTAGCAAGCTTCCATTCTCTTTCCCAAAGGGAAGACAAAACAACCCCAGCGACAACAACTAGGGCTGAAAGGAATAACGGTCCGAGAATTCGAACCGTATGTCCAAGTGGAGCACTACTTTGGCTCATCGCTAATGTCGCCAACGGAACTCCACCGAATGGCCACCTATATCGAACCGCTTCGATAATTACGAATGCTGCTGGTAAGGCAAGCCATCGCCAAATCCCCCTAGGGACTATCAATGCTGCAAATCCCACAAAAGCGCTGAACAGTAAACCTTGAATAATATAGCCGGGGACAGTTAGCGCAATCATCCAGAAGGTACTTGGAAATAGCCATCCAACGCCGAAAGAAAAACCAATCAAGAATCTCTTTTTAGATGGCCCGACCCCTGACAAGAGCTGATCGAAGAGAAAAAGACTTATGAAGGCTAGTGGCCACCAGCCCCATGGGGGCATAGAGAACGCTAAACACATACCGCTGGCTATCGGCTTTAGTGAAAAGTTGAATTTATCTTTCATAGCTCTTCAAGAAATCTCCATCTCAATTGACCGTTCCGAGATAACTCTCTGCCCTTTGGGCGTTAACTTTGCCATCACGTATGCAGGCTGAGAGACCAAGGCCATTAAAAGCAGCCCCCGCTACGAAAATCCCCGGAGCTTCGTCTCGAAGTAATTTCTGTATTTGGTTCACTTTGTCAGAATGACCTACCTCATATTGCGGAAATGATTTCGGCCAACGAATTACTTGGCTCTCCATCGGTGCAGCTTGGATATCAACAATTTGTGAAAGTTCTTTAAGCAGTGCGGAGGTAAGTTCTTCGTTATCGAGATTAAATGCTCGTTCATCCTCCGCTCTTCCAGCTGAGACTCGAACGAATGTAGCTTCTTTATCACTAAGATGCTTCCATTTAGAAGATGACCATGAACATGCCGTCATCAGTAAGCCTTCAGATTTTGCGACAAGAAATCCACTTCCATCGAAAGGACGTATTTCTTTAGATGGAAAGGCAAACAAAGCAAAAGCCATGGAAGCGTACTTTATATTTGAAAGTAAATTAGCAATCTTGTCATTTGTGGTTTCAATAATGGAACATGAAATGTAGCTAGGTGTTGTGAGGATTACTGAATCCGCTTCATAACTTCCCCCTTGACCTTCTAGGATCCATTGCTTGTCCTTTGCATGAACTGATTCGATGCGCTCACTAAGAATTATTTTTTCTTCAAGTTCTTTCCCCAGAGCGTCTACGACCTTACCTAATCCTTCAGGGTGAGTCAGAAAAACAGGAGTTTCGGGGTTGCGATTTGAAGCACGAATAAATTTCTGAATCGACCGAATAAGGCTAGGGTCCAAGCTAGCCGCAGCAGCCAGGTAGGGAACTCCTGATTTGAGGCTGATTTTGTCTGGGTCCCCTGCATTGATTCCACCGAGGAGAGGCCCGACTAGTTTCTCCATAACTTCATGTCCTAATCTTCTCCTGATGAGGGAACCGACGGTTTCATCATCATCTCGGGCATTGTCTTTAGCAGTTAGGTCATTTTGAGCGATCGCTATTCCTTCGGGGCTAATTAAGTTGAGGGAGGAAAGTTCATCTAAGTCCAACGGGATTCCAAGGAACTGGCTTTTAGGTAACGCCTGCATACTTCCATCAACCCAGATCTTCGCTGAACGAGAATCAGGAGCAACGAGCTCATCCGCGATGCCGAGGGAAGAGCACAGTTCTTTCATTTCTGGTTCACGGACAAGGAAGGCATCCGGACCCCCGTCGATGGGGACTCCGGCAATTTCTACCGTAGAGATCTTCCCCCCAATAGTTGATGAAGCCTCAATAACACTAACATCGTACCCATTCGTTAATAGCTCATAAGCCGCAGCTAGTCCGCTTATGCCACCACCAACGACAACAACTTTGCTCATTGGCCAACTCGGTATTGCTGTACCAGTTGAACAACCCGCTCAAGCACTTCTGGGTTTACATTCGGTGTAACCCCATGCCCCAGATTGAAAATGTGTCCAGGATGGCCATCATTTAGTTTAAGAATTCTAAGAACTTCTTCTTCAATGGATGACCATGGTGCGGCAAGTATGGCAGGGTCGAGATTTCCTTGTAAGGCTTTTTTGTCACCGACTCTGGCTCGAGCCACATCTATTGGAACTCTCCAGTCAACTCCGATCACGTCGGCTCCAACATCGCTCATTAGACCCAAGAGTTCTCCGGTAGCAACACCAAAATGAATTATCGGGACGCCTGTTTCTGATACTTCTTCAAACATTTTTTGGACCCAAGGGAACACAAAGCGAACATACTGACTTGGTGATAGAGCCCCAACCCAGGAATCAAAGAGTTGCACTGCGCTTGCACCAGCTTCAATTTGTGATAACAGTGAGCTTGTGCAGATCCCTGTCAGCCGGTCCATCAATTGACCCCATAGATCAGGATTCTCAAACATTAAGCGTTTTGTTTCCTGATAAGTCCGTGACGGCCCTCCCTCGATAAGGTAGCTTGCGATAGTAAATGGTCCGCCAGCGAAACCTATAAGCGGGATATCTAGCTGGTTAACACATAATTTAACCGTTTCGATTACGTACGGCGTATCAACATCTGGATCTAGATGACTCAATCTTTTTAAGTCATCTGCTGACCGAAATGGTTCGCTTGTTACCGGCCCGACACCTGGCTTAATATCAATACCAAATCCCACAGCATGCACTGGAACAATAATATCGGAGAACAAAATAGCAGCGTCAACTCCATACCTACGGATCGGCTGTAGCGTAATTTCAGCTGAGAGGGCAGGGTCTTTGATTGCGTCCAAAATACTTCCTTCTTTCCTTACTGCCCGATATTCCGGCAATGAACGTCCAGCTTGACGCATAAACCAGACAGGAACATGCTCGGGAGGTTCACAGCGACAAGCTTGAAGGAAAGGTGAATTAGATAGTTCAATAGAAGTCACACCATCACAGTAGTAGCGACTTGCCAAAAGAATCGATTTCACGAAGCAAAGAAATAGTTGCTCCTACCTTGCAAGTTTTTTTAACTGTGATGAGTGAACCTCCGTATTGGCTAGAATGATTAACTGTCAAAAAACCAATTTTTTGGGTAAACAAAGAGGAGGTTGTTGCTATTCATCCAGATTTTCAAGCTGAGCAGGATTACATCGCTAATGCCTTCGAGGTCCTCGACCGCTCTCATCTTCAGGCAGAGAAACTACATGCCATGGTTGAATCAGGTAAAGGAGGAACTCACCAAGCACGTTTTGAACGTGATGTAATTTCTGATCAGGTAAATAAACGCTTATCACAACTTGATATTGGTGACGCCTCTCTTGTGTTCGGCCGCATAGACCAAGGAGAATCCAATCAATCAGAGACATTTTATATAGGCCGTATAGCGGTGTGGGATGAGCAGCAAGATCCAATCACAGTTGATTGGAGGGCTCCTATCGCTGAAGCGTTTTACAGAGCAACCGGGAAACACCCAATGGGGCTAACTCGGCGGCGTCATTTCGCTACTCGTAAAAACGTTCTACTCGGGATCGAAGATGAATTTTTTGGTGATGACATTGTCGATGATTCATCTGGACCAGTCTTTAAAGGACGTATGACGTTAGCGGCAACGATGGAACAGGCAAGAACAGGAAGACTTGGTGACATAGTTGCAACAATTCAAGGAGAACAGGACGAAATCATTCGCTCTCCATTGTCCGGCATGCTCATTGTTCAAGGTGGGCCAGGCACAGGGAAAACAGTTGTTGCACTTCACCGGGCTGCCTACCTTCTCTACACTCACCGATTTCCGCTTGAAGGACAAGGAGTTCTTGTCATTGGGCCAAATCGGGTCTTTCTTACATACATTGAGCAGGTATTGCCTTCTTTAGGAGAGGCCGGAGTTCGCCTTGCTGTTCTTTCTGATTTAATTCCCCGAGCAAAGGTTCGAGGGTTCGACACAGAGGACGTTGCCGCTATCAAAGGAAGTAGCAGGATGGAAGACGTTGTTCATAAAGCTATACAAGACCGGCAACGACCAATACGAGAAAACCTCCGAATCGGTTACGGCCTACAACGACTTTCCCTCACCACCTCCCAATCCCAAGGAATTATTCGCGAGGCCCAACGGCGATACCGGAACCATAATAATGGCCGCCCCTTTGTTCGCGACCAAGTGTTCCAAAAACTAGCTGAAAGTTCAAAGAACCAATCGCTCGATCCAGAGAAACTAAAGAACGACCTCTCATCAACATTGGTAATTCGTCAAACTCTTGACTGGATGTGGCCCTCACTAACAGCTGAGCATCTTATTCATGACCTTTTCGGCAGTCAATCATTATTGCAGAGCGCAGCAGGAGAATACTTAGCGCAAGATGCTATCCAAGCTCTCTACCGTCCTCGATCGCTGCACGCTTCACAAGTTGATTGGACCTCTCAAGACGTACCTATTTTAGACGAGGCTCAGGCTCAGCTCGGACCGCGTGGAGGATATAAGGAAGAAGAAACAATCCGGACGTACGGCCACATAGTTGTTGATGAAGCTCAGGATTTATCCCCTATGGAGCTAAGAATGCTACGCCGTAGATCCCTAAATGGATCGATGACCTTGGTAGGGGATATAGCGCAAGCTACGGGAGCTTGGGCTCATGATGACTGGGAGGGCATTGTCGAAGCACTTTCGGAAAAATCTGGGACAAGATTCTCACAGCTCACTGTTGGGTACCGGCTTCCACAACCAACGATGGATGTAGCGAACCGTCTCTTACGTGACACCCAGTTCGGCTTTAATCCACCAATTGCTGTTCGCGAGGTCGGTGATGAACCTCGATTCGTCAATGTAGACACTCCAGCTCGACTTTCGGCCACAGTCGTGGCTTTAGTTAGGTCGGAACTTGAGAAACTCGGCCCAGGATATCTTGCTGTAATCGTTCCGGACGCATACTTAGACGTGATGTCGGACTCTCTACGTTCATCCGGTATCGAACACGGTCTTGTTGATGCTGGAGCGTTGGAGAACCAAACGACATTAGTGCCAGTAAGCCTTGTCAAAGGTCTCGAGGTAGATGCAGCCATTGTTGTAGAACCAGAAAAAATAATTAGCGGTGAGAGAAATGGCCTCCGCGCACTTTATGTTGCATTAACGAGGGCAACACAACGACTCACAATCGTTCATGCGTACCCTTTACCGCTTTCGCTTTCGCTTTCAACTGAGGCTTGATCTCGCTTATTCGTGGTTGATTGCATCTAGGACATTAAGTTTTGCTGCTCTTCGTGCCGGGAAGTAGGCGGCAAGAGATCCGGCGACACCAGCGATAAGAAGATTACGGAATATATTGCCCCACGGGATAGCGAGTTCAGAAACAAAATCATCAGGAATAATTTGCACACATGCCATACCGAAGATTAGTCCGAGGGCCACACCGAGAACGCCTCCAAAGAGCGCTACGAGGATACCTTCAACACGGACAGTGCGTTTGATCTGTTTCCTTGTTGCCCCGACCGCTCGCGTTAGCCCGATTTCACGTGTACGTTCAAATACAGACAGGGCCAAAGTAATTGCTACTCCTAGCACAGCAAGAATCACAGAAATGAACAGCAGCACGCTAACAACCGTTAACGTTTGATCAATTTGATCCTGTGCTTCATCTTCAAATTCTGCCTTGGTTTTGGCTTCTATCTGCTCGTAACCTTCGAGTACAGCATTGATTGCTTCTCTCGCACTCTGTTCATTCACTCCGTCCCTCACTAAAACCCCAACAAAATCATCAGATTTTGGAACTAAGTTTTCATTTGACGCGTAGACGCTTGAGTCAAGCAGCCAGCCAGAATCAATAATAGATTTCGAGGTGAATATTCCAGCGACATTGAGAGCTCTTTGGCTTTGGTCAACGAATTCAACTTCGAGAGTGGAGCCAACAACCACACCGTATTTTTCAGCCTCATCTTCATGGAGGTAAATGGCGTTATTCCCGATTAAGGATTCGTCTTTATCGCTCAGGCCGATATTGAAATATTTTGGGACAGAGGTCAAGTCAGCCGAATAGACCCTTTTTACTTTTTGATCAACTAC
This sequence comes from Actinomycetota bacterium, assembly GCA_902529525.1. Taxonomy (GTDB): domain Bacteria; phylum Actinomycetota; class Acidimicrobiia; order Acidimicrobiales; family UBA8592; genus UBA8592. The sequence goes on along the minus strand of CABZWT010000004.1, from coordinate 8,458 downwards.
TGTTCTAAGCCCTTCATCTGAGAGTTGCATAGCTAAAACTTCTTTTACTTCTGGGAGGGCGGCAATTTCAGCAGTGATCGTTGGGCTGAATCCTAAAGGCTCTGGTCCAAGACTTTCACCCTGCACCCACCAGTCAGATATAACGTCTTCTTCGAGAATTTCACTAACCGTTGCTTTAAGTGATTCAGAGATTACTGACACCGTTGCTACAAGAGCTAAGCCGATCATTAGCGCTGACGCTGCAGTAGCAGTCCTTTCAGGGCTTCGACCGGCGTTTCTTCGGGCCATCTTGCTTGGGACTCCAAGTTTCGCCGTGGGTAAACCAAGAAAGTATGTCACCCTTCCGGCAAATAATGGGCTGAGTAGGTTAATTCCGAGAAAAGAGTTGAGTGCTGCAGCACCAAGAAGCGCCATCAGCATTGACGTAGAGAGGTCTGCGGTTAGAGCGGTGATCAGTAAAGCCATTCCAAGAGAGAGGAACGACAGTTTCCCAATGATATTGCTAAATCTACTGAGCCCTAGGAAAAGGAAAATACCTGCCAGTACTCCTAGCGGAAGCATAAAGAGCCATTCGTCGATAATAAATCCAAGAACGATTGCAAGTAGGCCAAGTATTGTCAGCATCGAACCCGCGAGAAAGTTTTTTGGAATGGTATATGCTGTCGCTGAATCACTTCGGAGTGCAGCCATAGGTGAGATTGAGCGTGCTCGCAAAGCAGGCCAAACAGCTGCAGTTAATGTAAGCCCGATTCCAAGAATTGCCCCCACAATGACTGTAGTTGGTCTGAGAGGGAGCGAGTTTTCATCAGGGCCGAAGTTCAAAGCTGCGAGGAGTTCTTGCAGCCCGAACGCTATTGGAAGCCCAAGCGCTATCCCAGTGACCGTTGCGAAGATACCTACGAATAGAGCTTCAGTAACGATTGAATTTGTGATTTGTTTTCCGGTTGCTCCAAGTGCGCGGAGTAAACCGATTTCCTGAATTCTCTGACCGATAATAATTGAGAAAACGTTATAGATAATAAATGCTGCAACAAACAAAATAATGAAAGCAAATACCAAAAGAATCGTTCTGAATATGTTTATAAACTCATTGAATGTATCGGCTTGCTCAGAAACGAGATCGCTTCTCGTTAAGACTTCCAGCCCACTTGGGAGCATATCCTCAACGTTCTTCACGATCGTCGCCTCAGCGTAGGATGATTCGATTGTGAGAGTTATATCGTCATAGCCCACACCGCTGTTGAACAATTCCACAGCGGATCTAGTGTCCATAGCAATTAGTTTCGATCCAATTGAAGCATTCTCTTCTGGATTGGCAAAGGTAAAAGTTCCAGTTAAAACAAGATTCCGTAAACCTTGTGGCGTCTGCAGATCATATTTTTGACCCACTACGAAATTATCGTCATTAGCAGTATCGATATCAACAGCGAATTCTGTTATGGAAACAGGTGGTCTTCCTTCCGCTATAAAAAGACGAGGGGTAGGTGAACTATCTTCCCAGTTGATTCCAATATTCGGCCCTCTGCTAGCCAACGCTGCAGAACCATCCGCTTTGTTCGCTACAATTCCGAATTCGATCACTCGGGGTTGAACGGCTACCACTCCTTCTATTTTGGATAATTCTTCTGGAAGTCCTAGATCTATTGGGGCAGCGTTGAGCCGATTTCCGAATGGTATTTCAGACCGAACAGCCAAGTCATAGCCGGATTCGATATCATCGCTAAGTCCTCCGAAAGTTTCCCGAAGACTATCTGTAAACACAAAAACAGCAGTTGTTAGCGCAACGCCAATAAGTACAGCTAGGGATGTAAGAAGAAATCTTCCAGGTTTAGCATAAGCGTTTTTCCGAGCGAGTTTAAATAGGGCCATAGAAGAACGGTTAGTTTCCTATGCTCCGCATTTGATCTAAGACCCCATCAGCTGTTGGATCTTCTAGATCACCGACAACTTGGCCGTCCGCAAGAAATATCACCTGGTCTGAAAAGCTCGCTGCCACGGGATCGTGAGTGACCATAACTATCGTTTGCTTAAGTTCCTTGGTCGCAAGCTGCATGAATTCCAGAATTTCTGTCCCGGTTTTTGAATCAAGATTTCCGGTCGGTTCATCAGCGAAAATAATTTCAGGTTTACTTGCCAGCGCTCGAGAAACTGCTACTCGCTGCTGTTGCCCTCCAGATAACTCATTTGGTTTGTGTGTGAGGCGATCTTTTAGGTTCACCACTTCAACAATTTCATCAACCCATTCCTCATCTGCTTTGAGTCCAGCTAAGTCAAGAGGGAGGGTGATGTTTTCAATAGCATTTAATGTGGGAACTAAATTATACGCCTGGAAAATAAATCCAATCTGAGACCGTCTCAATAGAGTTAATTCACGCTCGTTTAATTCTGTTAGATCAGTATCACCTATAAAGACTTTGCCGGTCGTTAAATCATCTAGTCCAGCCATACAGTGCATAAGAGTTGACTTTCCAGATCCCGAGGGTCCCATAATGGCAGAGAATCTACCTTTAGGAAAGGCAACATCAATGCCGTCCAAAGCGCGGACTTCTGTCTCTCCAGACCCATAAATCTTTGTCGCTCCTGAACTTCGCGCAGCTACTAAATCAAGACTGTTAGTCAGGCTGTTCATCAAAAATTCTCCTGTTTTCAAACCTATTGTTTCAGCCTAAGCCCGACGAAGACGAATAATACGATCAATATCTTGAGGAAACTGTCTAAGTCGCTGGAACCACATTTCTCGGTACTCCGAATAAACCGACTGCTGTTGTTTCGCTAGGTCAGTATCTCCACGAAGATATGCATGCAAGCTCGCAGATACAGCAGCAAGCAATGCGGAAAGCTCAGCTCCCATTTCTGGTGACGGGTGCTCAGACGCTGCCCTTTGAAACTCTAAAGTCTCACTCGCTTCAAGTACATCAAAGCTTTTCATCTCTTCAAGTGGCCCATCGCTATCAATCGTTCCTACAAGGTGATCTGAAAACTCAATAAAGTCTAAAACAGCACTTTCGAATAATTCATGCCAAGGCAAGAGGCCTTTGCCCAAAACTGCAGAATCTAAATCAGGGTCTAAAGGTTCTGAATCCTCATTTCGAATAGGTTTAATTGATTGACTATTTGGAATAGAAAAAGCCTTTCGTTCTGATTTCGTTCGAGTCTTCAGATAGGTAAAGGCAATAATGACTAGACAGCCGGCACAAACCAGAACAGGAAACATTAGATCACTTAACATGAGAGTTGGTTCTTAGCCTAGAGGAAAATCATCGCAAAGAAATTTCAAGTTTCAGTTCTTTATAAAATTCCAAATTACAGTTTTTTGAAGTAATGGTTGGCTTAAGTCACAATTGTGTGTACTGTGACGGATGACACATCTTTTTATTCCAGAGTGGCTGATTCGACCGGGGGGCAGTCAGCCATCCTGGAGTCATAGGGTGGCTCAACAGTCGGTGATCATGGGGGTTTGATCATCGACTGGCCGCCTGTGCGCTATTTCCTAAAGTGCTACTTTCTAAGAAACAACTTTGATTTGGGCTGGGGGAGCTTCCATAGTTTCAATATCCCCACAGTTCCAGCAAGAGTCTCCAGGTTTCCCTTTCCAAGTTACATCGCAAGATTTGCATGTAACGGTGAGTCTCGCAGGACGAATCCTTCGTATCTTTCCTGTGCGCCGTTTTCCAACCACAATAGGACTGTAGATTCTCCTACATTACGGTCCAGTGATGGTCCTCAGAAATATCGATGCTAAAGTGAGCGAGCGTAACTACAAGGAAAGAGAATATCTATGAGTACTCCTGAGTGTCCAGCACCTGATGGTTCAAGTCCACGTCAAACATCTTTCAGTGGGACCCCACCAATGTGTATAGATCCATCAAAGTCGTATACAGCGACGATGGAGACGTCTATAGGAACAATGGTGATCTATCTTGATGCAGCTGGAGCACCTAATACAGTTAATAACTTTGTCTTTCTTGCCCGGTATCACTATTACGATGGTTTAATTTTTCACCGAATCATTAATGGATTTATGTGTCAGGGAGGATGTCCTGAAGGTTCCGGAAGAGGAGGCCCCGGGTATCGTTTTGCTGATGAATTACCCGCTCCGGGTCGTTATGAGATCGGTTCAATTGCTATGGCGAACGCCGGCCCAGATACAAATGGCAGCCAATTCTTCATCATAACTGGGGCGAGCGGAGTTGGACTTCCACCCCAATATTCTCTATTCGGAAAAGTAGTTAAAGGGGTAGAGGTTGCTGAGGAAATGCAAAGGGTACCCACAGGTCCTGGTGACCGTCCAGTTACCGACGTGGTTATCAATTCAGTCGTAATCCAAGAAACAGAGTAAATAGTTTTAATCTCTGACTGGTTCTGTTTCGAGTCGTTTGTGTCGGAGGTAGCTGCTTGCAGTGAGCGCAATAAGGACCATTATAATTCCGAGTCCTTTTATACCTGAGATATTGGCGTCTAAGAAAAGTACTGCAGCGACGGTTGCAGTAACAGGTACAAGCAACTGCAGTATGCCTATCAAGCTAAGAGGTGTTTTTAATTGAGAAAAAGTAAGAAGTACGTGACCGAATAAGGGCACAAAAGCAACTGTTAAAATTTCAGTAAGGTCGCGTTGAGTCTGAGGGATAATACCTGCTCCTGATATCAGCGTCATTGGTGTGAGGATAATTCCAGACCAGATGAAATAGCCAGTCATAAATTCTGCTACACCCAATTTCGCTAAAGCTTTACGAGCGAGTGCGAAATAGCAAGCGCCAAGAGTTATTGCAAGTAACGCCATAAGGTCTCCGGAGATTTTTCCGCTGCCTTCGCTAGCTCCTGCAAGGACGATTGTGATAGCTCCACCGATAGCAAAAAGAGATAATCCCATATCGCTTCGGGTGAGGATCTCAGAAAAAAAGTAGTAGCTGAAGAAGATTATGATCAGAGGTTGAAGGGCTGCGATAAGACTTGCATTAATTAGGCTGGTGACTTGTGTTGACCAGAAGAACAATCCGATAGATGATCCGAAGCATAAGCCTGCGGGGGCACATGAAATAAATTTCTCCCATGTAAATTTTTGTCGCTGTATGAAAAGAGCATAAAAACCCAGAAATGGTACAGCAAGCCATGAGCGCCAAAACGCCATACTTAACCCATGGATATCGGATTGTGAAGTTACAACAGAAGCGATTGCTATGAGAACATATCCAAAGCTACAGGCAAGAATACCGACCTGAAGGTCGCTTTTTGATGAAACTGATTTAGGCCTGGCAGAAATAGTTCCCCACTTAATATGCGTGAACGACTAGATGTGTTTTTCCTTCATATAAAGGAAAAACTTTAAATTCTATTCTTCTTCTTCCTCATTTTCAGGGATCACCAATTCCTGCCCGACTTGTATGAGATTGTAATTATCGATGCCATTCTCTGCAGCTAGTTCTTCGATAGGAACGCCAAAGCTGTTGGCGATAATTCCTAGAGAGTCTCCAGCTTGGACGGTATAAATTAACGGGGCCTTCGGAGGGACGACAATAATTGCTGTTGGTGTTGGTTCTTCGACTACTTGAGTTTCTGCTTGGGTAACCACTGCAGTTGGTGTAGCTTCTGCTTCAGGTGCGTCGTCGGAACCGCCACCGCAAGCAGTAAAGATAAGCATGGAGAGCATCACTGGTGCTATCAGTTTTTTCATTTGTCCTCCCGTCCGTATCAGCTTTGACGCTATCGCAGGATAGGCAAAAGGTCCAAATGATTCTATTCTTCTAATAGGATTTGATACCTGCAGCACTTCTTTCGTATGGGTCAGGTTGAAGAACGCCCGTTAATTCTCCCGATTTAAAGATCATTTGATCATCGAATAAGACTGTCGCTTGTGTGAGTGTGAGTGTCATTGAGCTGCCAATATTTACAGAAGACCATCCAGCATGGTGAATATCTTGACCCATTGGAAGGAATTCTTGGCCGAGTAGGCCATCATGTTGAAGCTCGCGGGTGAGGGCTAAACCCAAAGAGACACCGTTTAGATGGTACGCAGTATCCGCATTTGGTTCGTTTTGAAGGTGAATTCGCATCAGATTGGCGTCTGCTGAATCTCCTAGGATTTCGACTAGATTTCCATTTTCTATTTCAAGATGTATGGGGTCCGAGAGCATGTGACCGCTTTCGAGAAAAATGTCGCCAGGTCTCAGCAAAAGCTCTCCGTTTATTTGCTGTCTACCAAGGTCGATGTTGAAAATGCCTGACGGCCATTCTGCGAATTGCTCTCGTTGGGACGTAATCCCAGTCTTCGCATCATATTGCGCTGAAGAAAGTTCAGATGTGAGGAAAGATCCTGCTCCAGATGAGATTCTGATTTCCTTCGATGATGTAGCTAGTCGTTTGAGTGCTTGGGCTCTTCTAGCAACGCCTGAACTAACGACAAGCCGTTTGAGTTCGCGAATATTTCCGCATTTAAGGGTTAGGACGCGAATATCTGTTCGATGTTGACCCGAAGTAATAGATTTAGTGAGATTTCCAACGAGATCAATGGCGAATTCAGCTCTGGTTAGTATTTCCTTGAGGGCAGGGTGACCCAGTTCGCTTTGAGACTGATGACAGGAAACGTGAATTACATGACATCCGACTCTTTCAAGAGCTGTTACAACAGTTGTTTGTAATGCTGTATCTGTATCTTCTGAAGCTATAACGATCACACTTTCACTAGCTCCAGCATTACATAATTCGATTTGCTGGGTTAATAAGTCAATTGCTTGCCAAGAAATAATTTTCGGCTCCTATCCGATCTTCACTACTTCGTTTGCCTACATTAGCTCTGCTAGGGACACAACGGGTTCGAAACTATCGAATTTCGTCATATCCCTTTCCTGAAACTTGTCATCATGTAAGCGGACTCTCGTGGTTTGATGTAGGTTCTTTGAGTGGTTTCATCACAGTTATGTACGCGAATCAGTTGCGGTAAAGAAGCAGAAGCTGTTTTACTTATGGTTCCTCAAGAATGCTCTGCATGGCTAGTTTCGGACAATCACAATGCCGCAAAAGACGGATCTCCTCTGTGTAATAATTGTGCTGACAAGATGACAGTACCTGTTGGGTGGATTCTGAGTGATGAGCGAAACGCTCCGAAGAAACGACGCCGGAAGGGGAAATCTCAAGCTAAATCGAAGAAGTCTTCTCTACTAGAAACAGAACAACATTCCGATTTGAATGGTATTCCAGATTCCATTGTCGAAGATATTCCTGTCGATGATGCTCCAATGCCAATTGACGTATCTGAAGTGGAGGAATTAGTTTCTGAACCTTTTGAAGACCCCTATTTGCAGGTTGTTCCTGATAGCTCTCTTCCCGAGTCACAGATTGATGAAGGGGTTCAAGGTTCTTTTTGGGACGATACTTCTCCGATAGAAAAACTCGATCCCGGTGAAGAAACGCCTCTATTGCAACGAGCTTTTCGCGTTGTCAGCGAAGAATAGGCCAAAGAGTTGTGATTGAATTGAAAACTTATGATGAACATGCACTATCGTCATGACCTATGAGTAATGATGAAGGTTCGATCAGTGTCGAAATACATGATCACGTGCTTCTTATTGGGTTGAACCGCCCGGAAAAATATAACGGAATCACCCCAAAGATGTCAGCAGAATTAGTTTCTGCTTACACGCAACTTGATGAGGATGATGATCTACGTGTAGGTGTTCTTTTTGGTCATGGTGATCATTTTACTGCCGGTCTTGACCTGCCAAAATGGACAGAAAGAATGGAGAGAAATGATCGCCCCAGTTCAAAGGAAAATTCTAAAGTAGATCCTTTTGGATTTGGCAGGAGCTGCCGAAAGCCAATCGTTACAGCCGTTCATGGAATTACCTACACATTTGGGATAGAGGTTGCGTTAGCTGGAGACATAATCATCGCCGCAGACGACTGTCGTTTCTCTCAGTTAGAACCTGCGAGGGGGATCCATGCTACTGGAGGGGCGACTCTTCGGTTTGTCGAACGGGGCGGTTGGGGAAACGCTATGTACCACCTGCTTACTTGCGATGAATTTGATGCTGCTGAGGCTTTGAGAGTTGGAATCGTTCAAGAAGTAGTCCCTGCAGGCCAGCAACTTGATCGTGTTATGGAGATAGCTCAGCGCATATCTGAGATGGCTCCACTAGCTATTCAAGAAACGAAAGCTTCGGCCCGCCGTTGGGTTCATGAAGGAGCTGACGCTTGTATCGAAGCTTTAGCTCCTACCCAAGCAAAATTGATGGCTACTGAGGATGCAAAAGAAGGTGTCGCCTCATTTGTCGAACGACGATCCGCAGTATTTAAAGGACGTTAAAAGAGCAAGCTTTGAATTCTTATACGCCCCGATATGCAAAGCCTTCACGATTCCGAGGTAGTGGTTTACTAAGGGCGGTTTCTTTAGTCACCATTTTTTCTTTCGGATTAATTGTAGGGGCGTGGATATGGATGGCAGCTAGAGATGGAGGAATCAGCA
>CABZWT010000003.1:0-54959 GCA_902529525.1 Actinomycetota bacterium | reverse complement strand
CAGATTTAGTAGTCAGCAGTTCTTGGAGACAATATGCAGCACCATAGGCCTCTAGGGCCCAGACTTCCATTTCTCCAAATCGTTGGCCTCCGAATTGAGCTTTACCACCTAAGGGTTGCTGGGTGATCATACTGTATGGGCCAGTAGACCTGGCGTGGATTTTGTCGTCTACGAGGTGATGTAGTTTGAGGACATACATAAAGCCAACCATGACTGGGTTATCAAATGGTTCTCCCGAACGACCATCATAAAGCTGAGTCTTTCCATCAGCTTTTATCATTCGTTCTCCGCTATCGGCTTCAGGATTTAGATTTTCAAAAATCTGCTGGATAGTTGGATGTTTTCCGGCTAGTTCAGTCTCGTCCCATTTAGCTCCGTCGAATACGGGGGTAGAGATAAAGGTTGATGGAGTTGTTTTAGGACGTGTTTTTCTTGCAGTATTTGATACCGGATCCTCACCCACACGATTACCGTTAACTTCCCATCCCCATCTAGCTGCATAACCCAAGTGGGCTTCGAGAACTTGGCCGATATTCATTCTTGAAGGAACACCGAGGGGGTTGAGTACGACGTCAACAGGAGTACCGTCCTCCATAAATGGCATATCTTCCTCTGGAAGAACAATCGAGATGACACCCTTGTTGCCGTGGCGGCCAGCTAATTTATCTCCGACACTAATTTTGCGTTTCTGAGCAACGTAGACTCGGACAAGTTCATTAACGCCCGGTTGTAACTCTGCTTCGTGTTCTCCATCTCGTTTAAAGATGTCAACTGCAATGACAGTTCCTGTTTCACCATGTGGAACTACTAAGGAAGTATTTCTAACTTCTCTCGCTTTTTCACCGAAAATAGCTCTGAGAAGTCGTTCCTCTGGAGTTAGTTCAGTTTCACCCTTGGGTGTTACTTTTCCTACGAGGACATCCCCGGGGCCAACTTCGGCACCAATTCGGATTACACCGTCTTCGTTAAGGTCCGCTAACATCTCTTCAGAGATATTGGGGATGTCTCTTGTGATCTCTTCTGCACCTAGTTTTGTATCTCGAGCATCAACTTCATGTTGGTGGATATGGATAGAGGTAAGAACGTCATCTTTGACGAGCCTTTCGCTTATGATAATCGCGTCTTCAAAGTTGTAACCTTTCCATGGCATGAAAGCCACTAAGAGGTTTTTCCCTAGAGCTAGTTCACCTAAATCGGTAGAAGGACCGTCAGCTAGAATGTCACCCTTACTGATCTTTTCTCCTTCGCGAACAAGAGGTTTTTGGTTCACGCAAGTATCTTGGTTGGAGCGTTGGAATTTCTTTAGGGTGTATTCCTTTGTTCCTAATCGCTTCCCCTCATAGTGAACTGTCATATGAGTTCCAGAAATCTCAGAAATTACTCCAGGCCCTTCAGCAATAATCATGTCTGCAGCGTCAAAAGCTGCTCTCTTCTCTATACCAGTTCCGATATAAGGTGCCTCTGGTTGAACTAGTGGGACAGCCTGCCTCTGCATATTTGCCCCCATCAACGCTCTGTTAGCGTCATCATGTTCTAGGAATGGGATTAGGGCAGTCGCTACGGAAACGATCTGTCGTGGTGAAACATCCATGAGTTGGACTTCGTCTCCTGCGACATAGGAGATTTCAGTGGTAGCTCCAAAGAAAACTTCCTGTTCAAGAGCTGTTTTCAAACCTTGGAGTGTTGCTGCTTGAGGAGATCTTCTGACGAGAACACGGTCATTGATGAATTTACCCCGAGCATCTATTGGTGCATTAGCTTGTGCTACAACATATTCTTCTTCTTCGTCTGCAGCTAAATACCTAATTTCATCAGTGACGCGTCCATTTTTGACAACCCTGTATGGAGACTCGATGAAGCCGAAGTCATTAACTTTTCCATAACTTGCTAGGGCACCGATTAAACCAATGTTTGGTCCCTCTGGTGTTTCGATCGGACACATTCGCCCGTAATGACTAAAGTGAACGTCGCGAACCTCAAATCCGGCGCGTTCACGAGATAACCCTCCTGGGCCAAGTGCTGAGAGGCGGCGTCGATGAGTCAAACCCGATAAAGGATTTACTTGATCCATAAATTGGGAAAGTTGGGAAGTACCAAAAAATTCTTTTATTGAGGCAACTACAGGCCTGATATTGATCAACGAAGTAGGGGTGATTCCCTCAACATCTTGAGTGGTCATCCGTTCTCGAACCACACGCTCCATACGGGATAGGCCAATTCGAACCTGATTTTGGATAAGTTCGCCAACACTTCGGATTCTGCGATTTGCGAAATGGTCTTGATCGTCTAGTCGATAGCCTGGTTCAAATTTCATTAGGTGAAGCAGGTAGGTACATGCAGCTAGAACTTCCGAAGGGCTTAGGACAGTTGCGTCCACATCTGGACGATCAAGCTTTACGCCGAATAGTTTCTCTATCTTGTCAATTTCTGGACCGAGTTTACGATTTAACTTGTATCTCCCGACACGTGATAGGTCGTATCTCCTGCTTTCGAAAAAAGCATTACGGAAGTAGTTGCGCGCTGCCTCCACGGACTGTGGTTCTCCGGGTCGAACCCTCTTATAGATTTCAAGGAGCGCTTCTTCTTGTTTATTCTCGTCAGAAACTTTTTCTAACTCTTTGAGATACTGAGGTTCCAGAAAGTCGAAATGCTCTACGAATCTTGGAAGGAAATTTGGTTCGTTCTCTTCGTCAAGGCCGAGAGCTCTTATAAGTGTAAAGATGCTCAGTCGTCGTTTTCTCGCTATTCGGGTTCCGGCAGTGGGGTCCTTACCTGGTTTCTGTTCGACATCAAATTCAATCCACTCTCCTCTATACGGGTGGATGGTCCCAGTTACTAACTGGTTTCGCGCAAGGTTTCTAAGCCGGTACCGTTCACCTGGCTGGAAGATCACTCCAGGGGAGCGCACTAGCTGGGAAACGACTACGCGCTCAGTCCCATTGATGACGAAAGTCCCCTTGTCAGTCATCATAGGGAAATCACCTATAAAGACTGTTTGTTCCTTGAGTTCTCCTGTATCACGGTTTCCGAATCGAGCTCTAACCAAGATTGGCGCAGCGTAGCTTATCTGATTTGCTTTACATTCTGCGACGGTGTGTTTCGGACCAGGATTTAGATCTTGATCTTTAGGATCGAACTCGAGGTCTAGTTGTAACGTTTCAGAAAAGTCCGTTATAGGGCTAATGTCGCGGAATGTATCCGCTAGACCTTGTTCTAGAAACCATTTAAAAGATTCTCGTTGAACAGCTAAGAGGTCGGGTAGATCAAGAACTTCAGTTAAATTTGCAAACGAATAACGATTTCGCGATGGTGACAAGGAATGACTCCTAATTGTGTGCTGATGGATAGGGATTTAAAAGATATTTAGATATCTCAGAAAAGAGTGCTAGGGCTTTGCTACTCCTTTTATTATTTTTTGGCCAGACGCGCCAAACGACAATCAATGGGGATCATGGTCAGACGCACTACGAACAGGGACTCTGTAGTCTATGTCAAGATTAGTCTAAAGCCAAACTATTCTTGTTCTCTTTTTAAGAAATTATCTGGGCTTAAGTACAAGCTTGTAAACTACGGAACAGCTATCTAAAAGAAATACTCTTTTAAAGTGCGATAGAGATTCTGCTAATTTATTTCTACAGTAGCTCCGGCAGCTTCAAGAGCTTCCTTGGCTTTTTCAGCGTCTTCCTTAGACGCTCCCTCTAGGACAGGTTTCGGAGCAGATTCAACAAGCTCCTTTGCTTCTTTAAGTCCAAGAGAAGTCAAGCCTCGTACCTCTTTGATTACGTTTATCTTCTTCTCTCCTGCTGCAGTAAGTACTACGTCAAATGCGTCTTTCTCTTCAGCTGCTTCATCTCCGCCAGCAGCAGGTGCAGCTGCGGCAACAGCAGCGACAGGAGCAGCTGCAGTAACTCCGAACTTCTCTTCAAATTCTGAGAGAAGTTCGCTGAGTTCAAGCACGCTCATATTCGCAATAGCTTCAAGCACTTCTTCTTTGGTAGTCATGGATTATTTCTCCTCTTCATCACTGGGTTCACCAGCGTCTTGTTTATCTTCGTTTTCATTTTCTGAACTTTGTTCATTCGTTTGCTCTGCTTCTTCTTCAGAAACCTCAACCTCAGCCTCTTCTTCAGAAACCTCAACCTCAGCCTCTTCTTCAGAAGAACTGTCGTCCGGGGCTCCACCACCTGTTTCAATGAGTGCAGAGAGAGCGTATGCAAATTTTTGCGGGACAGCCTTAAGTAGACCTGCCATTTGTTGCATTGGGGCTGCCATACCTCCGGCCAGCTTGGCTAATAACTCCTCGCGAGGTGCAATCTTTGAGAGTGCAACAATTTCATCTGTTGTTAGAAGTTTGCCATCAAGCATTCCTCCCTTGATAACAAGATTTTCATTGTCTTTCGAAAAATTTGCTAAAGCCTTAGCTACCGAAACTGGATCTCCATCTTTACCATCTGGGCGAGTTCCGGTAAATGCAATTGCTGTCGGCCCAACTAGGAGTTCTTCGATTTCGAGGTCAAGTTCCTTTGCCGCAAATCGGACAAGGGAGTTTTTATATACTTTGTACTCACCTCCGGCATCCCTCATAGCATTTCGGAGGACAGCCAGATCGGTTACATTAAGTCCGCGGTATTCCGTTAATACCACAGCTTCAGAGCTTTGGAACTTTTCTCGTACTTCAGCCACAATCGCGACTTTTTCTGCTTTTGGCTCCCCCATAGGAGATCCCTTTCTTGTTAAAAAACAAAGTGGAGCGCTGCCATTCAGCAAACGCTCCAGTATCCCAGATTGTCTACCTCGTCCGGCAAAGATTTCTCTTTCTTAATCACTTACTGTGAACCGAATGTCTACGGCAACTTGTGTTGTCCTAAGGATGGTACAAGGTCTTCCCTTATGACCCAACTTTGGAGATAATAATTCCTTTACCAAAGGAGTCCTAAAAACAAACGTTTAGATGTTGTTTAGATGTTTCCCTCGTCTATTTTTACTCCTGGGCCCATTGTCGAACTAATAACCGCTTTTTTGATATATTTTCCCTTGGCGCCAGATGGTTTGGCCCTATGAATTTCTTCAAGCACAGCGTTTAGATTCTCTAGAAGAGATGACTCTTCGAAACTTGCTTTGCCAATTGGAATCTGGACGTTACCGAATTTGTCTGTTCGGTATTCGACCATGCCTCCCTTAAACTCTTCAATAGCTTTAACAACGTTGTCGGTAACCGTTCCAGTTTTTGGGTTCGGCATCAAACCTCTTGGACCTAAAGTACGGCCCAGTTTCCCCACCACCGGCATCATGTCAGGAGTAGCTATTACAATATCAAAATCAAGCATCCCCTTTTCAATTTCTTCAGCTAAATCAGCGTCTCCTACGATATCTGCGCCTGCCTCTCGCGCTAGTGAAGCTGGTTCACCTTGAGCAAAAACAGCGACACGGACATCTCTACCGGTCCCTGCGGGAAGAGCGACAGTCCCTCGGACCATTTCTTCAGCCTTACGAGGGTCGATGCCTAAACGGAGGACTAGTTCGATAGTTTCATCAAATTTAGCTGTCGCCATTCTTTTTGACATAGAAACAGCTTCACTGGCTTCATATAACTCTTCACGGTCATATGATTCAATAGCCTCTTTATATCTTTTATTCATTCGAACCAATCCTTTCTGTCTGCACGGTCAAGTGAACGTACATATTTCGGTTCTCCCTCTATTTCGCCGAACTGATTTGGTGAGGTGGCCAAATCTGGCAGTTCTATAGTAAACCTTATCTAACCTCTATCCCCATGCTTCGAGCTGTCCCAGCAATCTGTAACTTTGCTTGCTCAATATCATCAGTGTTCAGATCTGGAAGCTTTGTCTCTGCGATCTCGGTAACTTGGGCTAGCGAAACAGACCCGCTCACTTCTCGTCCGGGATTCTGGCTAGCTTTATCAAGGCCTGCTGCTTTACGAAGTAAAAATGAGGTAGGTGGTGTTTTTGTGATGAAAGTAAATGACCGATCTTCGAAAATCGTTATTTCAACTGGAACAACCTGTCCTCTTTTGTCTTCGGTCTTCGCGTTGTATTCCTTGCAGAAGTCCATTATTGCAACTCCATGAGGTCCCAATGCGGTTCCTACAGGAGGAGCCGGAGAAGCCTGGCCCGCTGGGATTTGAATTTTAACTACCGCAGCAACTTGCTTTTGTGCCATTGTATCTCTCTCCTAAATTAAAGATGCTCTCACATAATTAGTGGTTGGGATTGGTCAATCCGCATTTCACTCTAGCGACTTTATCTAAAAATAAATGTCTTCGACTTCGCTTAGTTTGCCTTATGCTTCTTTCGACAGCAACCTTAGATAGGAACTTTACAAAGCTATCTGGTTATTCTGTCGCTTGCAGAATTGGCTTTTGATAGATGCTAGACGGGGCGAGCGGTTCAGCATCAAAGGTACGGGTATTTGCCCGAGACTCTATTCCTTCATGCAAAGACCTTATTTCAGTGCTTGCTGTCTTCTGAAAGAGCGGAGGAAATACTGCATGAACGAGGCAGGCAAACGCTGCTTTTGACAGAGAGCGGAAGACCTTCGCAGCAAACCTGAAATGCTGCCAATATGTCTCTCCGACCGAAGCTGGGTGCTCTGTGAAAAGTTTCCTGACTGCCATAACAACAATCTAGTAGGATGATGGTGCAATCATTACCTAAATATTTGCATTATGAACCTATTTATAAGTATTATATTTCTTGTAAATTTTATTTAATGGATTATTATTGCACTATGGACCGTATTGATAAAAGAATAATCTCTTTACTACAAGAAGACGCAGGAATGCCTGCCCGAGAGATTGCTGAGAAAGTCAACCTCACTCCCACACCTTGCTGGAGGCGAATACAACGGCTCGAGAACGACGGCGTAATTACAGGAAGAGTTGCTTTAATAAATCCTGAAGATGTGAATTTGTCTGTTTCTGCTCTTGTTCAGATACGAACAAACCGTCATAGCGCTGACTGGATGGAACGGTTTACCCAAGCATTAGAAAAGTTCCCAGAGATTATTGAGGCTTATCGAACAAGTGGCGAAGTTGACTATATGTTGCGGGTTGTGGTTCCAGATATGGAAGCCTATGACACTTTCTACAAACGTTTAATTGAGGAAGTAGATCTTTATGATGTCAGCACCAACTTTGTAATGGAGGAGATGAAAAAAACTACTGCTCTTCCTCTTAACTACTGCTGATAATAGTTATCTAGAGTTTCGCAACTTGAGCGAATTCAAGTTCAACGGGAGTTTCGCGACCGAAGATATTTACCAAAACTTTGAGCTTTAATTGATCCTCATTAATTTCAATAATTTCTCCGGAGAAGTCAGCAAACGGGCCCTCTTTGACTCGGACCGTTTCGCCTTCTTCGTAGCCCATGCGTGGTTTCGCTCGCTTAATGGACTGACCCTCGCCATCGATACTTACACCTAGGAAGTTCTCAACTTCTTTTCTAGGAAGTGGGGTAGGTTTATTCCCAGCTCCGACAAATCCAGTAATTCCGGGAGTGTTGCGAATAACGGACCACACTTCGTCGTTCATACGGGCACGTACAAGAATGTACCCTGGAAACATTTTTTTCTGAACTTCGACACGCTTTCCTTGTTTGAATTCGACGACATTCTCTAAGGGAATTACAACCTCGTGGATGTAGTCCTCCTTGTTCATCGCTTTTGTGCGTTGTGCTAGATTTCCTTGAACCTTGTTCTCATAGCCTGATTGAGTATGGACCACATACCACTTTCCTGGCCTGTCATAAGGACTAACTATCTTGACGGGCTCTTCATCTTTTTCATAAATCAGATCGTCAGCAAGAACAACGTCATCGCTTCCATCGGTCTGGACCTCTTCAGGTTTAACTTCCTCGATTATCGGAGCTTCCGAAACTTCTATTTGGTCTTCTTCTCCGGCAATACCATTTGGCGAAGAGTCAGTCATAAGGGAAGCAGGGGTGTTTCCATCTCCTTGTTCATCGATAGAGCTTTCTGGTTCAATGTCGTTCATTTTTTCTCTCTCTAGGGTTTGTATTATCTTTCGAACATTTTAAGGAGCCCTTCGCCCAGGCCCCAGTCTGCTAATGCAATAAGTGTTGTGAGAACTACGAGAGTAACGAAGACAACAATTGAGTAATTAATGACTTCAGCACGAGTCGGCCACGCTACTTTGCGCAACTCAGCTCGAACTTCTCCAACGTAGCGTCGAAAACCTACGCGTTCACGTGTCTGTTGTCGAGGCGGCGGCTGACGTCGCGTCGCGACGGGAGTACCGTCTTCTCCAAGTTCACCACGTTTTTTAAGCGCACGCTTTTGTTCACGATTAAGAGACATAACTCAGTTCCTTACTGGGCTATTAAAATCTAGCTGATTTATAACTTGTTTTGACATTTTCGCCAGACACAAGCTTGCAGGGCAGGAGGGACTCGAACCCCCAACCTACGGTTTTGGAGACCGTCGCTCTACCAATTGAGCCACTGCCCTAATGGACGATCCAATGAGGATACCACCGAATACTTCAATAATTCCTTTCAGAAGGCAAGAGAAGAGAAATTACCTTCATATTAGGAGATTTAACTGCGTTATATATCTCGGCCGACAAGGAAGTGTTGCATTATGACAACATCTAACCATCTTCCAAATTTTCTACCTATTTCGTGCTCGCGACCTATTTCTTCAAACCCTACTTTTCTATGAAGTGCTATCGACCCTTCTGATTCACTTCCTATTCTTGCAATTATGGTATGAAAACCATGCTCTGAAGCTAGATCAATGAGCTTAGATAGGAGTGCTTCACCTATCCCTTCTCCTTGGTTTTCAGGTCGGACGTATACTGAGTTCTCTACAGTAGTGCTATACGCGGGCCTCTTCATGTAACGAGACAAAGCCCCAAATCCTGCAATTTCTCCATTGGTTTCTGCTACCAAAACAACATGGGCTCCGGAGCGTTCAGTCATCCATTCTCGCTGTTCATCTAGGGTTCGGGGACTGAGGTCAAACGTGGCCGTGCCTGAAGAGACCTCATTGTTATAGATAGCCCTTATTGCTTCGGCGTCTTCATTCCGTGCGAGACGTAATTCCAATAGACTTCTCCTGCCTTCACAAAGAGTTTATATATGTTAAATGATATTTGTAGCGGCGGACAGATTTGAACTGTCGACCTCCCGATTATGAGTCGAGCGCTCTAACCAACTGAGCTACGCCGCCTTGATTTGGTGCAATGCACATTTGAGCTCCCTGAGAGAATCGAACTCTCGACCTTCTCCTTACCATGGAGACGCTCTACCGACTGAGCTAAGGGAGCATTAAAACTCTCGCTAATGCTATTGGCTATGATGCCACGATGTGCGTACGGTCCCAACCTCAAGCTTATGAAATGTGATGGGGAAGGAATCAAGCATTTAAAAGTAACCACAACCCAAGGACGCTATAGACAACCATTACCAAAAACATCACATATTGGCTGCGTACAGCATCTCTGGCTGGAAATGAGCTGACGGCTCTATCATGCGCCACGACAACACTCGCTATATGGCCAACTACGACTCCAATAGCTTGAACCCAAGCAATGAAATTAGCATTAATGACGTTGAAATTAATTCGCCCACCACTTCCCCCAAGGAGATCCCACCCCCTACCGAAGGGGTCAGATAAGCGAAAGATAAAAGTTTGGCTCTCGTCAATAGCTAACTGAAGGTAGTGAGCCAGGGTATATCCAAAGACTATTGGCACAAGAGAAGGGGCAAATACCGTAGCCAGCTCTCTTGCTGATTGATCAGTTAGATTCGCCATAAACCTCACTGAAAGGAGAAACAGCAAGGCGATAATCGCGATGGAGTCAACAAGGCCAAAAAGCCTTACAGCCGCATTTACCCATTCGGATTTTCTTCCGACGAAATCTCTCCACATCTCTGATTCGCCAAATCCGTCAAAGGTGACTCCTCCTAGGACAATCATCAGTGTCGCTATTTCTGCCCCAGTAAATCGGTATGTCGATAACCCACTAAGCGGCACCCGCATGCTAACTGATTCTTTCTTAATATTCAGTGGAGCCATTTTCGCTAGTAACCGGAAATGGACTGCAAAAGTGTCTCCCACATTGAGCCAATCTCGGCCCCAAAGAGAAACTCCGACCAACAGACAAAGTGTGTAAACCAAGATGCCTAGAGAAAGAAGTAGTGGAGAGTCGCCATTTGGATGTATGAGCTCGAAGAATAAAAAACTAAGAGCCCCCAGTGGCGCCACCCAATGACTCCAAAGAGGCGCTTCAGAGTTTTTAGTCAAACCCCATTTCTCTAGTAACAGCGCCATTGTGTCAAATGGGCTTAGAATCCTCCAAATGTCTCCTAGAAAACAAACAAGTATCTGAAGAATAACCCAGAAAATAACGTAAATCGTAACTGGATTTAGATTCTGACCAGCGTCATTTACGCCGAAAAGCCCAGTAACTAAAACTAAAAGAAATAAACCCATCGAAATAGTTCGGAAAACTGGTTCTACAGATCTAAGGAGTTTATTTAAAATAGGAGATTCCTTTCCTTTCTCCAAGTACGAGAGCTTTGGCTGACGCCAGGAAGCACCTAGAGCGAGAAACGAAATTACTAATGCGGCTATTGCAGCCCAAGAAAATTGCCATAAGGGAATTGGCAGGTCACCTCTGGAACCTAAGCCATGACCGAAAGCGTCAAAGAACATTACTTCACCAGAAGTTCAGTAATAAAAGTCCTAGAATCTTCAAATTCAACTTCGAAAATTCCTGATGCCTCAATCTTAAAACCAAAATAGCTAGGAGAACTTCCTGAAGATACTTCTCCCAGATAGTCAACTCCATGGACATGAATGAGCTCGTCTACATCAGAAACAATTGAAAATACAACTACGTCACCATTTGAAGCTGATACTCGACTTTCGGAAGTGATGACTTCCCCCTCAAGATATTCAACCTCTATAACTACATCTGCCTGCTCAGGGAAAAGAGCCTCCATGGCATTTGAACTTCCATGGTCATGGTCATGGTCACTAGTTTCCTTATTCTCATAGCTCTCGTGACTAGAGTGTGAAGGTCTATCACTATCACTGGGTGTGTCTACTGAGTCGCCGCAGGCCAGAATGGCATTACCGAAAAAGAGACAAGTTGCGATAATGCAAATACTCGCTTTATAGAACTTCATCATTTTTGGGAAATCCTATCCACGTTTCCAATGTGTTATTTTCTAATTTTTTGTGGGCCGGGGAGGATTTGAACCTCCGAAGGCTAACGCCGACGGGTTTACAGCCCGTTCCCTTTGGCCACTCGGGCACCGACCCTGAACTGGTGATACTAGCGCTAGTCTAACGAGATAACACCCAAAGTGACCACACATTACCTTTGTAATTCCTGAGAAGGTTCAAAAGTTAGTTCTAAAAGTGGTAGGGAAGATGAAACAGGGGAATTAGTATTTGAGCTAGCACTTGATTCCCCTACTGAGGAGGCTAGAAATGCCATCATTCGATGTCACATCAATTGTTGATATGCAAGAAGTGAGAAACGCAACCGATCAAGCTTCGAGAGAGATTAACCAAAGATATGACTTTAAAGGAACTGAAAGTTCAATCGAACTCTCAGAAGAACATGTAACAATTGAGTCATCATCCGATGACCGGCTCAACGCACTTCGGACTGTTTTAGAAGAGAAGCTAGTCCGTAGAAAAATCTCATTGAAAGCTCTCGAATATCTGACTGTTGAGGACTCAGCAGGAGGCAGGAGGAGACAGGTAGTTGCTTTGACTTCGGGCATCAACTCAGAGAAAGCCAAGGAAATAAATAAGTTCATAAAGGCTCTTGGTTTCAAAGGGCTTCAATCTCAAACACAAGGTGAGCAGGTACGCGTCACTGGTAAAAAACGCGATGACTTACAATCTGCGATTGGCAAACTAAAAGAAAACGACTTTGGCATACCAATACAATGCGGTAATTTTCGGGATTAACCTACTACGATATTTTTTATGATCGATAGACGCCACTGATGCCTGATTGGACATGGAGTACCACAATAAATGAGGGCGATGATGTGGTTATCTTTGACCTTGATGGGGTTATAAGTGATGCTTCTCATCGTCAGCATTATTTACGGGGTGAGGAGAAAAATTGGAATGGGTTTTTTTCTGCGTGCACAGAGGATCCACCCATCATTTCCGGCGTTAAGCTCATAAATCTTCTTCACAAGTCTCACAAAACCATAATTCTTACCGCTCGCCCAAATTCTATTCAATCAGAAACTATTGATTGGCTTAAAGAATACGGGGTTATTTGGGATGCATTGATTATGAGATCGAATGAAGATTATCAACAATCATCAAAAATGAAATTATCTGCTCTAAATCAGATAATCGACGCCGGATATGTTCCAATACTGGTATTTGATGATGATCCAAGGAACATCGAGATGTTTTTAGAGCATGATGTCCCTGCGATCTCTGTTCATAGCGGCTACTACGCTTAACTTGCAAGATCGGCGAATGACGCCCAGCAGATTATAATCAGACTGGTCTAGCTTAAGAAATTTAACTTTCACCAAAAGATACTTTCAAATAATATGAACTATCTTGGAGGAACGAATGGCAACGGTAACGAGAAAAACCAACGTTTCATGTTCGCTCGACGAAGCGTGGGAGATTTTATCGGCTTTTGGTGAAATCTCAGGTTGGGCTACTAATGTCTCTCATTCATGCCTGCTATCTCACCAGCAAGAAGGGGAAGGTGCATGCCGCAGAATACAAACTGGAAATACTTCGGTAACCGAGCATGTTACGAAGTGGGAGAATTTAAGGTATTTAGCGTATGAAATACGAGGACTACCTCCAGTATTTAAAAACGTTACAAATTCATGGACACTGGAGCCCAGTGAAGTCGGTGTTCAGCTATCGCTAACCGTTGAAATTATTCCTATTCGACGACCTGCCACTCCGATCGCAGGCATAGCTTCCCTAATCTTTGGCAGAATTAATTCCGGCATGCTCAAAGATCTAAAGAATTTTCTAGAGATAACAGAACCTTTAAAAAAGTTTGAACGGCAAATATCACTTCTTCACTTGAGAATTAATGAAATGGAATCTCGACATGAGTAGCTCATACAAACCTGACGTCATCATTTTTATGACTGACGAAGAGAGGGCGATCCCACCTTACGAAGCCCCGGAAGTTCTGGAGTGGCGAGATAATGTCCTTTCAGGACGAAATTGGTTTAAAGATAACGGTGTAAGTTTTAATCGGCATTACACGGGTTCCTTGGCATGCGTTCCTAGCCGTCCGACACTTTTCACTGGACAGTTTCCTGATGTCCATGGTGTTACTCAAACAGATGGCTTGGGGAAGGATGCTTACGACGCTCGGATGAGGTGGCTGCCCCCTAGGGAAGTACCCACGCTTGGTCATTGGTTTAGGGCTGCAGGGTATGACACTCATTATGATGGCAAGTGGCATATTAGCCACGCTGACCTTGTAGATGAGTCGACGGGCAAGCCACTAGCAACGAATACTTCGGACGGAACTATTCTTCAGGATGCTGTCAAACAGTACCTTGAAATGAACCCTCTTAATGAATATGGATTTTCAGGTTGGGTTGGTCCTGAACCTCATGGTGCGCTGCTTGGAAATTCAGGTATTATTCGTGATCCCCTTATCGCTGACAGAACTGTTCAATGGCTTGAGGATAGGTATAGAAGGCGTAATCTAGGTGATAGTGATGCCCTAAAACCTTTTTTATTAGTTGTAAGTTTTGTGAACCCTCACGACATTGTTCTTTTGCCTCTATACATGCGCAGACCTGAGAACAATCCCTACCTCACTTCCGATTTTGATCCTCCAGACATTCCAATTCCACCTACTCGCTATGAAGATTTATCTTCAAAACCTGCAGCCCAAATTGCTTACAAATATTCTTACTACTCTGGGTATGGGGTTCAAAGAGCCGTGCAAAGGCTCTACGAGAGCAACGAACAAGAATACAGAAACCTTTATTATCGAATGCATTTAGAAGTCGATAATCCCCTTGATATGGTTCGGAAAGCTGTCATCGCAGATGGGTCACGCGAGAAAATAATCTTCCGAACATCCGATCATGGTGATTTATTAGGTGCTCATGGTGGCCTGCATCAGAAGTGGTTTAACCTTTATGATGAGGCCACAAGAGTCCCATTTGAGATAGTCAAATACGGGGGTACACAATCCCCCAAAGCAGTAATCGATTCAGTGCCAACTTCACATGTTGACCTTATCCCGACTGCTTTGGCACTCGCTGGGTTAGACCAAAATTACCTTGGAGAACATCTAGCTCCTCAATTCTCAGAATTTCACCCTCTTCCAGGCAGAGACCTCAGCCCACTACTTGAAGATCCTGGCATTTCTGAATTTAAGAATAGGGCTGTTTACTTTATGACACGAGACAACATGCTTGAAGGCGACACGCTTGCCTCGGCAATGGCTCGCGGTTTGGGGCAAGCCGAAAAACCCCCTCGAGCTTTAAAAATCCAAGTCCTGTCGCATGCAAGCACCAATTTTGAAGGGATAGTCGTCAAGGTAACAGATGAAGAAGTCGTAGGGATTAGTGATTCACTCTGGAAAATAACTCGATCGTATGATGACCCTCAAACATGGACTATCCCAAATATTGCTAACTTATCTTCATCGGGCTTAATGGGTGAAACTTATAGAACGGACCCCTTGCCTGATCAATGGGAATTATATGACTTAACGAATGACCCAATTGAATCGCAAAATTTGTGTCACGACCCAGAGGCAGCTGAAGTGTTTGACTACATGAAACGCAGGTTGTCTCAGGAGAAGGGTTCTTTAATTCCCGAACGAAATAATCCAAAACCTTATGCACGTAGGAAACCCCCTAAAGCTCAATTGACGGGTAAAACGCCGCCAGCTCTCGTCCTAGGTTTACGTGGCCTTCTTCGAAAAATCGGAATGCATCCAGAAGATACACAAGAACTCAAGATGGATATGACCGGTAAAAAGGCGCTAATTGTCTGCACGAATGCGGCTCAACTCACTAACGGGAAACCTACTGGAGTTTTTGCTTCTGAAATGACAGTGCCCTATTACATTTGGACTGATGCTGGTATGGACGTTGATTTAGCAAGTCCACTTGGTGGTCTAATCCCAATTGACCCTCAGTCATATCGGCCAGTAATCCGAACTACCCATGATGACAGGTCACTTGGCGATGCTTTACTGCAAAAAAAGCTTTCCGAGTCTCTTTCGATTAAAGATGTTGATGTCGATAATTACGACGTCATATATTTTGCTGGAGGCTGGGGGGCTTCATTTGATCTAGGTTTTTCTGAAAGCGTTGGGGAAAAAGTGACAGAAGCTAACAGAAGAGGAAAGGTTCTTGGAGGCGTTTGCCATGGACCGCTTGGCTTTCTTAAAGCCAAAGATGAGAATGGAGAGCCGCTTGTTAAAGGGCGTCGCATCACTGCTGTGACTGACAAGCAAGTTCGTGATCTTCGAATTACTTCTACACCACACCATCCAGAAACAGAATTGCGTCGTTTGGAAGCTGATTTCCGTTGTGTCCACCGCTTTAGAGATCCATTTGCTAATTCTTGGGAAGTTGATGGAAATTTGGTTACAGGACAGAATCAAAATGCGGCCCCAATGGTCGCCAGAGAAATCATGGAGCTTCTGGACGACAAGTAACTCTTTCGCTTTGTTTAATTTTAATTGCCAGTCGCTTCAAACACTTTTCAAATTAACTTCTAATCTTCGTTAGACTCTTTGGCGCCTTCTTGGATAGCTGAAACAACAGAAGTGTCTGCCAAAGTTGTAGTATCTCCAAGATCTCGGCCTTCCGCCACATCGCGGAGTAGTCGCCGCATAATTTTTCCTGAGCGTGTTTTAGGTAAGTCAGGAACAAGGAAAACCGCTCTGGGTCGAGCAATCGGTCCAAGTTTCGTAGCGACATGAGCTCGAATCTCTTCACGAAGTTCATCTGAAGAATCAAACCCTCCACGAAGAATGACGTAGCCTATGATCGCTTGTCCTGTCGTCTCATCAGTTGCTCCAACGACAGCCGCTTCTGCAACACTTGGATGGTCAACTAAGGAAGATTCTACTTCAGCAGTTGAGATTCTATGCCCTGATACATTCATGACATCATCAACTCTCCCTAGGAGCCATATGTAACCATCCTCATCTATTTTCGCACCATCGCCGGCAAAATATCTACCTTCGTATGTACTCCAGTAGGTATCAAGGTACCGCTGCGGGTCGCCCCAAATTCCTCTTAACATCGAAGGCCAGGGATGTGTGATAGTAAGATAACCACCACCTTGCGTGACCTTATTGCCGTCATCGTCAACAACCTCTGCATACACACCCGGAATTGCAAAACATGCAGATCCTGGTTTCGTAGTTGTGACACCTGGAAGAGGAGTAATCATATTGCCCCCTGTCTCTGTCTGCCACCAAGTATCAACTATCGGGGTCTGGGATCCTCCAATATTTTCGTGGTACCACATCCATGCTTCAGGATTAATTGGCTCACCCACAGTTCCAAGAACACGAAGGCTAGTTAGATCATGTTTGCTGACCTCTTCGCTCCCCCACTTCATAAAGGTTCGAATAGCAGTTGGGGCTGTGTAAAGCTGCGTCACACCATATCTTTCGATGATGTCCCATAGCCTATCTTTTGACCACGTAGACCTATCTTCTGAACCTCTAAGATCTTGTCGTGGAGTGTCCGGTGTTCCTTCATACATCACGGAGGTGCACCCATTCGCTAAAGGACCATACACGATATAGCTATGGCCTGTAACCCAGCCAATATCAGCAGCACACCAATACACATCACTTTCAGGGTGGATATCAAAAACATACTTGTGGGTGAACGCTACCTGGGTGAGGTAGCCTCCGGTGGTGTGCATAATACCCTTTGGCTTTGCGGTAGTACCCGATGTGTATAGCAGATAAAGAAGTTGTTCACTGTCCATAGGTGGGGCTGGGCAATTGGCTGATGCTTCCAGCATTAATTCATGCCACCAGTGGTCTCGCCCTTGGACCATTGTGACAGGTGTATCGCAACGGTTTACAACGATTACATTCTTTACTGTTGCAGCACCATTCTCGAGGGCTGCGTCTACATTTACTTTCAAGGGTGAGGGTTCACCACGTCTGTATCCGGCGTCAGCTGTGATGATGAGCTTGGCATCAGCATCCTCGCATCTGTCAATGATGGCGTCAGGACTAAAGCCTCCAAAGATAACAGAGTGGGCGACACCGATTCGGGCGCATGCAAGCATGGCTATTGGTAGCTCTAAAATCATAGGCATGTATATTGCTACTCGGTCGGATTTCTGCAGTCCTAAATCCTTTAGGACGTTGGCAAATTTGGAGACTTCATCAAGAAGCTCTTTATAAGTTATCGACTTTGTATCCCCGGGTTCACCTTCCCAGTGAAATGCTACTTTTTCTCCGTTGCCGCTCTCGATGTGCCGATCAAGACAATTGTACGTGATATTTAGTTCCCCTCCAAGAAACCACTTTGCATATGGAAGGTCCCATTCTAGAGTTGTGTGGAAGTCCTGAGACCATGTGAGTAGCTCTCGTGCTTGACGAGCCCAGAATGCTTCGTAGTCGGCATCTGCTTCCTCATATAAAGTCTGGTCCGCCGTTAGGGCGCCTCTTTGAAAAGCTTCAGATGGTGGAAATGAGCGATTCTCAGTATAAAACTCTTCAATAGCTTGATTGGACACTGTGCCCCCTTTGATGACTTATTGATGAGAATACCCTTTGCAAAGAATACGGGCCAAAATCTCTTACCGGATTAATTCAAGGCTATATCTTCCATTCAATAACGGTAAACCCTCCCAGCCCATTGGGGTCAAGTAGAGCTTCAGCTTCAGTTGCTCTACTTCGTGCAGCTAACGCTTCAACGTTTGGATTTGATGCATTTTCGAACCATACTCGTTTTCCTTCTTCAACGAGGTCCGAAATTCCAAGTGATTGCAACCACTCGTGTTGGGACTGAATAGAATCCGGAGTCCGTACGGAACTTATTTGGTTAAGATCTACATCAGTCGTTATGTCTTGACTACCTGGTTCGACCAGTGGACTTTCACCTGTACCATGACCCCTATATGTTCGGAGCCACTTATGATTTGCCGCTGCGGGAAATGACGGAAGAGCATAGTCGATTACTACTACTCTGCCAGATTCGATTAAACCAAGTGCATCACTCAGCCAACGGCGAGCCATAGTCTGGTATGGAATTCGGGTACCCGAGCTTTGAGCGATACCGAATACATCGTTCAGATCTTCATCAGCTTTGATGAGCACTTCGTGAAATAACCCATTACTAGATCCGACACATACCTGAGACCACTCACCGGCTTGTTCACTCTCGTATATATCAAAGGGGAGATTATCTAGTAACTCATTTGCAAAAATAACACCTGAAACATTTTTATCTGGAAGTTGATCGGACGATTGCACACCCTCTGGGTGTTCAGACCGCTGAAGTGCGCTCTTTTCTACTGCTATATACCTGAGGGCCTTCTGGCAGTCTGGCTGCGCCTTTAGGACTGATCTTGCAAGAGTTCCTGGGCCAGCTCCGGCTTCAATGAAATAGAAGGGGTCAGGGTTTCCTAGTTCTTTCCACCATTTATCTAGTGCATTCGCTATTAGCTTTCCAAAAAGTGGACCTGTTTCTGGACTAGTTATAAAATCCTTTCTTCTTCCTGCTCCTCCACTTGCATAAAATCCTAATGAAGGGTGATATAGGGCTAATTCCATGAATCTACTAAATGGCATCGCTCCATTTAAGGTAATTTCTTGGGCTATTTCTTCATGAAGGTTCATCGTAGATATATACGCATACGCTTTGAAAGTCGTCAATTACGATAAAGAATCATCCGCCAAATGCTATGAGACTGACATCAGTGAAATGGGTGACAATTCCGGGTGCGACTCCGAAGGCAATAGTGGTACCTGCTGTCAACACTAGAGCAGCTAAGAGCGAAACAGGTACTTTTACTTCTCCTTCAAGTGCTTCATGAGGGTCTTCGACCCACATTCGCATAGCTATCTTTCCGTAGTACCCAAAGGCAATGACAGCGTTGATCGCAGCTACTACAGCCAATCCATATCCCCAATTTGTTCCGGCACTGGTAAGCGAAGTAAATACTGAGAATTTTGCGTACCAACCTCCCAATGGAGGTATGCCTGCGAGTGATGCTAGGAAAACTGTCATTACTATCGCGAGGCTTGGAGATGTCCGAAATAATCCGTTGTAGCTTTCGAGATCAGCCGTTTTGGTTTTTCTAGAAACGGCAAGGATTATTCCGAACGCCCCAATATTCATTGCTGCGTAGATCACAAGATAGGTGACAACAGCAGAAACGGCTTTGTCGGCTATTGCTGGACCTTCCCCCGCAACGGCGAGAGGAGCAAGCATGAATCCTGCTTGTGCAATACCAGAGTATGCCATTAGACGAACAATGTTTGTTTGTCTCAATGCCATTACATTTCCGGCAGTCATCGACAAAGCAGCGAGAATCCAGATTAATGGCTGGAAAACATCTTCCTGACCAATGAAACCGATAACCACCAAGTTCATGAGGGCAACAAATCCTGCTGCCTTAGAAGCAACAGCTAAGAAGGCAGTAACAGGTGTCGGCGCCCCTTCATAGGTGTCGGGTGCCCATGTGTGGAAAGGGAATGCAGATACTTTGAAACCAAATCCAATTATCACGAATGTTATTCCTAAAGTTATTACTGGGGTATTGGCACCACCGCCTGAAATCGACTCGTTTATTTCTTCAAGAATTGTGCTTCCGCTGACACCAAATATCAGCGACATTCCATACAGCATGATCGCCGAAGCAAAAACTCCCATTAGGTAATATTTAAGACCTGCTTCGTTGCTTTTGTGATCTTTTTTACGCCAAGCAGCTAGCAAGTAAGCAGGAATTGAAAGCAGCTCAAGTGCGACGAAGATGGTAATAAGATCTCGGGCAGAAGCCATGAGTACCATCCCAAGAACTGAGGAGATAAGCATCCCGTAGTACTCGTTTTCCCAGTACTCTCCTTCGGCTATGTAGTTAGTCGATAAAAGGACAACCAGGTAGCCGCTAAGGAGGAATAATGCTTTGATTATGAGGGAGTATTTGTCGACAACAAATGCCCCCTTGAACATTGACCTATCTTCTGAGTCTATTGCAAGAGTAAGTATGGGAATAATAGGTATCAGCATTACAATTCCAGCAAGAGCCGATGTAATTGAACGTCCCTTCTCTAACCAAATGACATCGATCAAAGTTAGGAGGGCTCCACCACCTAAAAGGCAAAGTTCGGGGGCGACAGCGTGCCAGTCGATTGGTGGACGTTCAAATGCCCCTGAAGAGGCAAGAAGGCCAAAAGCGGATGAGAAAGCGTCAATCATTAATACTTATTCCTTCATCGATTCCGCTAGTTCCCTAATATTTTCGAAACACTCTTTCCCTAGATCTGCACCCTCTACTTCTAGACAATTTTCAACTTCTTCGCCTTGTATATCTACAGTTAGTGACTTGACCACAGCATCATCGGTGGTTTTGAAGATGGGACGAGGGTACAAGCCGAATAAGAGAATAAGGGCGAGGATGGGCGCCCAAGCTATCCATTCGTGCTTTTTAACATCAGTAATTTCCTCATTATCTGCAAATTCTTCCTTGGGGTTTCCCATCGCAGTCTTTTGTAACATCCACAGGAGGTATCCAGCTGCTAGGACAGTTCCAAGGGCTGCGACAACCATATATCCACGGAAGGTGCCCTCTGGAAGAATAGAAGCAGGGTTATAGCTTGCAAGAATTGCCGGGAATTCACCCCAGAAACCTGCGAGACCAGGCAAACCAAGTGATGCCATTGCTGAGAACCCAAGTATCCAACCCAATCTAGGCGCCGAGACAAGAAGGCCACCTAATCGACCCATGTCTAATGTGTGGTATCGGTCCTTCATAGATCCAGCTATGAAGAAGAGCATCCCAGTTATTAGGCCGTGAGCAACCATACCGAAAACTGCAGCATTGATTCCGAAGTCAGTTAATGTGGAGATTCCTAACATCACAAAACCCATGTGAGCTACGGAAGAAAACGCTATAAGTCTCTTCATGTCCCGCTGTGCTAAGCACCCAAGCGCACCATAGATAATGCCGATAACTGCCAATAAGCCTATGAAGGGGGCCCAAGCTGCAGCAGCTTCAGGAAGCATAGGAATAGCAATTCGAATAAACCCATAAGTACCAAGTTTCAAAAGAACAGCGGCAAGAATAACTGAACCTACTGTAGGTGCCTGCGTGTGTGCATCGGGGAGCCATGTGTGAAATGGAAACATTGGTACTTTGACTCCGAAACCTACAAACATTCCTGCAAAAATCCAGAGCTGAGCAGACCTACTGATGCCTAAAGATGCTCCTTCTGAGAGGGACACAATTGAGAAAGTATTCACCTGGTCGCCGACGATCGAACCATCTGCAAGGAAATACAAGGCTAAGAAACTAACTAACATCAGTGCAGAGCCAAACATCGTATATAGGAAAAACTTGAGAGAGGCGTAGCGTCGATCATCGCCGCCCCATACAGCAATCATGAAGAACATCGGCAAAAGGACAACTTCAAAGAATACAAAGAAGAGGATTAAGTCTTGAGATGCAAAAGTACCGATCATTCCGGTCTCAAGAATGAGGATGAGAGCCAAAATAGCCTTCGGGTTGCGTGGTTCGGGGAAATGGCCGAAAGTGTAAACGAGACAAAGCGGAACGATGAGCAGCGTCAAGGCGATTAATGGGAGAGACATCCCATCCACTCCTAAGATGTAACGGCTATTAATTACATTGATCCATTCTTTATCGACGACGTACTGTAAATCTCCTGATTTACCGTAATCAAAGTCGAAAAGCATGAAGACTCCAAGCGCTGCAGTCACGACTGTGGTCCCCAGAGCTACGGCTTTGACCAGTTCCTCTTGAGCTTTGGGGATTAGCATAACGACCGCCGCCCCAATAAGAGGAAGAAATACCATAAGGCTCAGTAGCCAATTGTTGTCATATTCCATATCAGATTTCTCCTAAACAAACACAATAAGTAAGCCAGCCAGAATTGTGGTGGCCGCGAACATAATTGCGGCGTATTGGTGAATTTTGCCGCGTTGGATAATAGTTCGAGTAGTCTCACCAAGACCTTCAGATGCCTTACCTGAAAGGTTCACTACTCCATCGACCATATTTTGGTCAATTTTTTCATATACGAAAGTGGCTGCGCGAGCCGTTTGTTTCCCTACTTGATTAACCGCTTCGTCGATGCCCTTTTGGTTGGTCCAATACGTTGCATCGGCTACGGGACCCTTTGTTCCATTTGCAATGATGTCTGTGTAGAGATGATCTAGATAGTACTTCTGCTTTAGGAGAGTATGTCCCGCTTTGGCTACCTTACTCTTCTCCGTTAATCCATTCGTTAACTCAGTTGCTGCTGGGCTTTGGGCATTCACTTTTACAAAGAAATAGTAACCTGCAGCACTAACACCAATTATCGCGACAACTGTGGAGAAAATAGCAAGGGACCAGCTTGGAGTTCCGTGGGCTATTGGAGGGAAGTATGTTGCAACCGGCTCTACATAATGGCCGAACCTTTCCTGCCATCCAGCTTTACTGCCAGTTAGGAAACCTACGGGGAAGTTTAGAAAACCAGCACCGGTCGCCATGACAGCGAGAATCACCAGTGGAATTGTGATGCGCTTTCCTGATTCGTGTGGGTCGCCATGCCCATGAGTATCGCCACGGAATTCTCCAAAGAATGTTAGGTAAATTACTCGGGTCATATAAGCGCAGGTCAAGGCAGCTCCAATAATTCCCATCACTAAGGCGAAAACGTAGGTTCCGTTACCGCCGGTACCGCCGAACAAGCCCCAGCCTCCAGTACCGACAAGTATCTCGTCCTTTGACCAGAAGCCTGCCAGAGGTGGAAGCCCCATCAAAGCAATAGTGCAGACTATAAATGTTTTATAGGTTGTGGGCATAAACTTTCGCATACCCCCCATCGATTTCTTCATATCGAAACTGTGCACGGAATGACTTACTGAGCCAGCTCCGAGGAATAGCCCTGCTTTGAAGAACGCGTGGGTAAATAGGTGGAAAACAGCTGCCGTCCATGCTCCTACACCAAGAGCCATAACCATATACCCAAGCTGGGAAACGGTTGAATAAGCCAATACTTTCTTTATATCATCTTGTACGAATGCCAAAAGGCCAGCTCCTACAAGCGTCACTGAGCCGACAAGAGCTAGGACATTAAAGCTTGAACCTGCAATATCGAATCCTTCGAAAAATACTCCGTAGAGTCTGGCAACCATATAAATTCCTGCAACGACCATTGTTGCTGCGTGGATCAATGCTGAGACGGGGGTAGGTCCTGCCATAGCGTCTGGAAGCCAGGTATGAAGGATAAATTGCCCTGATTTTGACATGACTGCAGCAGTTAGACATAGAGATGCTACTAGGAGAGTCGACTGTCCGATCTGGTTGTTGATTGCAGCATTGTTAATATCTACGATGCTCCAACTTCCTGCAGACCAAAACAGGACAATCATTCCGACAAGAAGTCCCATGTCGCCCACTCGGTTAGTTAAAAAGGCTTTCAAGGCTGCATCAGAATTTGGTTTTTCTTCCCACCAGTGCCCAATGAGCGCGAATGAGCAGACTCCAACAAGCTCCCAACCGACAATAGTTTGGAGGATATTCTCGCTTAGGACGAAGAAGAGCATGGATGCTGAGAAGAGGCTCAGGAAGGCAAAATAGTGTGTGTAACGCCGATCACCTGCGACGTATTCAGTTGAATATATGTGAACGAGAAGCGAGATAGCTGTTACGACAAATAGCATCATTACTGCTAAGCCATCGACCATAATGCCAACCTGGAAACTTCGTCCGCCGCTTTCCCACCAGGTAAATCTCTCTATTACGGGCTTTATGCCTACGGAACTGTAACCATCTTTTTCTTCAGCGAGCGCGGAAACAGTCATCGTTTCACTGGATACAGGTCCATATTCGTTGGAAGATGTTCTTAAAATTTCTTCATTAAGAATTTCATTTTGGCCTGCTTCTTCTGAGTGCTTTTCCTCGTCATGGTATTCTTGCTTCTCGCTGTAGCTGTCTGCATTATTGACTTGGCCAATCCATTGTCCAACACAGCAGATAGCAAAGATGAATGCGACTGCGATTGAGACAATGCCGAACTCAGCTCCTTTGTATTTCATCCGTTTCCCAAAGAAAAGGATGAAGACAAATGAGATTGCCGGCAATGCAGGAATTATCCATGCTTTTTCTAAAAACCATCCACCAGCTTGGATCAATGATGTCGGACCTTCGCCGGCCAATGCGCTCAAAGCTACCATTTCACCCTTTCATCGAATCGATAGATGATAAATCAACGCTTCTTCTATTACGGAAAATCAATAAGACGATGGCGAGCCCTACGCCCACTTCTGCTGCTGCTATAGCAATGACGAATAATGCAAACACTTCTCCAGCAATATTGCTTGTCATTGTTCCAAAGGCAACAAGGTTGATGTTCACGGCGTTGAGAATCAGTTCAATAGACATTAGAACCATGACGCCGTTTTTCCGGGCAAGAACACCATAAATTCCGATGCAAAAGAGGACTGAACTAAGCAGAAGGAATTGAACTAATAACATATTATTCCTTCCTCGCAACAACAACTGCACCTATAAGAGCTGCAAGTAAGAGAACTGACACTGCTTCAAAGGGAACAATGTAGTCAGCAAATATAGAGTCGGATACTGCAGCTGCATTTGTTACAGACTCACGGGGCAGCTCAGTATCTCTGAAAGTATCAATTAGAGCGTAAGTCATTACACCGAACATAAGGGCGGCGATGACTGCAGGGAGCGCACGTTTAGGCATGTTGAGGTCGGCTTCTTCTCCCAAGCTGGCTTTTGTTAGCATCACTCCAAATAGTAAGAGAACAACTACAGCGCCGATATATACGAGCACTTGTGTTATACCAATAAATTCTGCTCCAAGAAGGAGAAATTGGCCAGCTACCCCTCCAAGGACGACGACAAGCCAAAGAGCTGCATGTACTACGTTTTTCGTGCTCACTACCTTTAGGGCAGCAAAGATCATAACAAGTGCCATAATCCCAAAGAAAACGTTCTGCGCAACCATCAGCGGGGAACCTTCCTTTGCTTCTGCTCCGACCCAGCTTCATATTCTTCGTAATCAGGAACAGTGTGCATCCATTCACTTAGCCGTTCTTTGTCATGCAGTAGGTCGGCGAGACGAAGTTCGGAGAATTCATATTCCGGAGTCCAGAAAAGAGCGTCAAAGGGACACACTTCCACGCATATCCCACAGTACATGCAGAGCGAATAATCGATGTCAAAGCGATCTAAAGCATTGACTTTTCGTGGTTGTCCACCTGCGCGACGTGGTGGTGCTAGCTCCTTATGGCCTTCAATATATATACACCAATCAGGGCACTCTCTTGCGCAAAGCATGCATGCGGTGCAGTTTCCTTCATGGAGGGCGATAACGCCTCTAGCTCTCGTGGGAGGCGCCTCTTTTTCATGCGGATATTGAACGGTAAGAGCACCTTCGCTGGGCCTGGGCACGGGATTCTTAATGCCTCCCGGAAAAAGGGTTTTCATCATGGTTCGGAATGTGACCTTGAGGCCTTTAAGTATTCCTGGAATCTGTGACATTATACGACCACCTTCAAGACGCCGGTTAGAGCTATGTTTGCGAGGCTAAGTGGTATGAGGAATTTCCATGCAAGACGTTGCAATTGGTCCTCACGAAATCTAGGAAATGTAAATCTAAACCAGAAGATGAGGAAAGCAATGGCCATCATTTTTCCTGCAAGGATCAAAGGCCCTATGACATTAAATATGTCATTAGCAGGATCGATTCCTGGTATGTACCACCCGCCGAAGAAAAGCACCGCAGCTATAGCTGAAAAGACGCCGGCTGAGGCGAATTCCCCAATGAAGAAAAGTAAGAACCGTATCCCTGAGTATTCAGTAAGGTATCCCGTGACTAGTTCAGACTCAGCTACAGGCATGTCGAATGGCGCCTGAGTTAATTCAGCTTGAACCGCAACCATAAAGATAAAGAATCCTATGAATTGGGTAAGTATGAATGGGTTTCCAATACCGCCCCACCCTAAGATTTCTCCTTCTGCCTGTGCTAGAACAATTCCTTGCATGTTCATAGTTCCTGCCTGAATGACAACTCCAACAACTGCAAGGATTAATGGGAGTTCATATGCAATAAGCTGTCCGGCTGCACGGATACCGCCAAGTAGTGAATATTTATTCGCAGAAGCCCAGCCCGCCATCAGTATCCCGATAACAGAAACTGATGAAACTGCCATCGCAAAATATATCCCCGCATCAAGATTGACAAACATTGCATCTGGACCTGCAGGAATAATTACCACCAGTAAGAAAGTCGACATGAGTACTACAAATGGTGCTGCGGCGAACACGAATTTGTCTGCTTTAGTTGGGAAAATATCCTCTTTTTGTAGCCATTTCCCTACTTCTGCCAGCAACTGTAAAGAGCCGTAAGGGCCTGCCTCCATTGGCCCTAGGCGACTTTGCATAAAGGAGATAGCTTTGAATAGGTATAGGTAGACGATTGTTCCCGCTGGGAGAAGAACAGCTAGGAGACCAATCGGTACTTTGATAAGAAATGTTTCCTGCCACCATGCAGGGTCTAGAGCAAGAACGCTAGTCATCATCGGTCGATATCCCCCAAAATAAAATAGAGGGAAGCAAGGATCGAAATAATATCTGGTACGAATACCCCTTTCAGCAGCCATGGGGTAATGGACATATTTGAAAAGCTTGCTGATCTGATCTTAACTCTGAATGGGGTGAGGTCTCCTTGGCTTACTACGTAGAACCCCATTTCTCCAAGGGGGTTTTCGGTCGCAACATATGCTTCCCCAGCAGGGACCTTAATGATGCGCGGGACCTTAGCCATGATTGGTCCTGCTGGTATTCCTCCGAGTAGCTGTTCGATGATGTTGCAGGCTTCGCGTGTTTCTTGAAGCCGGACCCAGAATCGAGAAAAGGAGTCGCCGTCAGGGTGAGTCCAGACTTTCCAATCAACCTCGTCATAGACCAAACCTACATTGGCATCTCGCCGGATGTCCCAGTCAACTCCTGAAGCTCGAAGGTTTGCGCCAGATAAACCGTACGATAGGGCTACTTCTGGTGGTATTACTCCGATGCCTCGCGTACGGGCTTGGAAAATTTCATTTCCTAATACGAGCTCTTCCATTTCGTCGCAGAAGTCTCTCATTTTTCCTATTACGGTTCCTGTTTCTTCGATCCATCCTTTGGGAAGGTCATCTTTTAGACCTCCAATTCGGTCAAAGTTAGGATGGAAACGACCTCCGGTAACTCGTTCTATTTGATTTAGAACAAACTCTCGGTCACGGAAGGCATAGAAGACGGGGGTAGTTGCCCCTACTTGGACTGCCATATCTCCTAGGAATAGGGAGATGTTGGCTATCCTGCTTAACTCAAATAGTACTGTGCGGATCCATTGGGCTCTAGGTGGCGCTTCTACGTCCATTAGTTGTTCAGCGGCAAGGATAAATGGAACCTCATTAGCGAAGCTACCGAGCCAATCTATTCTGTTGACTAGCGTGGTTACCTGCGGGTAGGTACGCACCTCGGTAAGTTTTTCATATCCACGATGCATATAGCCCATGATTGGTTCGGCGGCGATAACTTTTTCTCCGTCAAGTTTGGCA
This sequence comes from Actinomycetota bacterium, assembly GCA_902529525.1. Classification (GTDB taxonomy): domain Bacteria; phylum Actinomycetota; class Acidimicrobiia; order Acidimicrobiales; family UBA8592; genus UBA8592. The sequence continues at coordinate 27,153 of CABZWT010000003.1, read as the reverse complement.
ATGATGCGCAAGGTTCCGTGAGTTGCTGGGTGTTGAGGGCCTAAATTGAGTGTCATGCCTTCATCGGTTTCAACTTCGACATTAACGCGGGCGTCAGCTGCCTGTGCGGCGATATAGGCCATCTGTTCGCTCTCAGTTGTTACCATTATTCTTCATCTCCTGGGAGAAGTTCAACATCTACGATTCCGGGCCATGGCTTCATTCTTCTAGATAGCAGCGGGTAATCTTTTCGAAGTGGGTGCCCTTCGAAATCACCTGGAAGGTAGATATTCCTAAGGTCAGGGTGTTCATCGAAAGTTACGCCAAACATTTCTCTTGCTTCGCGTTCATGCCAGTTCGCTCCGGCGTATATGGGAATTAGGGATAGTGCTCTAGGGTCGCTGTCAGGAAGATCAGCCTTGATCATGACGCCTATCTTTTTAGAAATTGAGTAGACACGGCATATTAACTGAAATCGGGTTTCTCCTCCCGTGTATCCCCATTCCATTTCTTTCTCTTCGCTTTCTTCTGAGGCATCAACGATTTGGTCCTGCTCGGTTTCGTGTTCACGTCCATAGGGGGAGGGCATCCAGTCAATTGCCGATAGCCAATCAAAGAATGTGCAGTCGAGAGTTTCTTTGGCTGCTTTTGCGGCAGAACGCCAGTCTTCGACGTCTACGCGGATCCAGAGGCCTCTTCCAGGGGCTATGTGAGAATCGAGAATCTTTTCTTCAAGCGCTGTTTTAAGAATCGACAGTGCTTCTTCGGCATTCTCATCAGTTGGATCTACTATCTCTTCGACCTCTTTGGTTTCTTCGGTTTCTTGTGGTTGAGTTGAATCAGTGGTTTCTGTCTTTTGTTGCGATTCGGCTTTTTCTCTAGCAGCCTGAGCGCGTTTTAGTAGATGTTCAGGTATTTCAGCCATAGTGCTCCTCAGAACGGGCTAAAGAATTCCATTTTGTGAAGTTACTCAACAACAATGGGATCCCCTTTCCATCTTTCAGCCATATCTTCGTTCATTATGCGTTCTTGAAGAAGAACGATTCCTTCAAGAAGCGCTTCGGGGCGTGGCGGACAGCCAGGAACGTACACGTCTACGGGAATGATTTGATCCACTCCTTTGGTAACTGAGTAGGAATCCCAGTATGGGCCGCCACAATTTGCACATGACCCCATAGAAATAACATATTTAGGGTCAGGCATTTGTTCCCAAAGGCGACGGACTGCTGGAGCCATTTTGTCAGTAACTGTGCCAGAAACTACTAGAAAATCGGCTTGTCGAGGGCTAGCAGGAAGAGGGATAACACCTAATCGCATAACGTCATAACGAGGCGAAGCAAAGGCTGCGCCCATCTCGATAGCGCAACAGGCTAATCCCCATTGGTATACCCACATTGAGTACCTTCTACTCATGTTAAGTAGCTTTGTCAGCGGCTTCGGAATTTTTCCAGACTCTACAAGCCCCATAGCTCCTCCACATCTTTCTCGCATTCTTCTTGCTTTAGGACCATTTCAGAACTCCCTTGCGCCAGGCATATAGCAGACCCAGTAAAAGAATAAAGATAAATATTGCCATTTCTACTAAGCCGAAGTAGCCATATGCTTCAAGCCTGGTTGCCCATGGGAAGATAAAGACTGCCTCGACATCGAACATTACGAAGAGTAGGGCGAATATGTAATAACGGATATTGCTTTGCGTCCAACCAGTTCCAACTGGGTCGACGCCTGATTCGTATGTTAGGTATTTTTGGTCTTGTTTCCGTGTGGGCCTTATTAGAGCACTGAGACCTACAAAAGCGCCAACGAGGAGACATGCGAGTACGCCAAAAACGGCGACTGTGAGATAGCTGCGTAGAAATTCAGACACGTTGATAAATAGTAGTTACTTGGGACCAATTGGACCAAGGTGTACGACTCAAGATAGCCCAAAGTAGAGCCTTAAACGTGGTTAAATGAGGTTTAGTTCTAATTGTTTTTTTGAGATAAGACACGTTTAGTATTATGTATCCTTACAGGTGCTTCTGTGATCTATTGGGTCGGTGTTTGTATGACTCATTCCTAACTCGCTACTAGGACGGGGATTGCCCGCTCAACCATTTCTACTAAGGGTTCTGGCCAAATACCGAGGAACATCGTAGCGACTACTGAGATCGCTAGTACTAGACCGATTTCAAATGGAATGGTGAGTTTTGCGCTATCTTCTTGGTCAGTTGGTTGGGATAGCCAGATTTTGACAAGGATGCGAAGATAGAGGAAGGCTCCGATTACTGCTGCGATCATTGCGATAACAGCTAGCATGTAAGACTTTTCTTCGATCGCAGCTTCAATGACGTAAAACTTTGCAAAGAAGCCGGAGGTAAGCGGAATTCCCGCTTGACCTAGAAGAAAAATAGTGAATGAAATTGCTAGTAAAGGTTTTTTCGTAGCTAAACCTGCTATGGAATCTAGACTTGTTTCTGTTCCCGACTTTCCGGCATTTATTGCTACCACTGTAAAACTGCCTATGACCATGAAAGCATATGTTGCCAGATAAAAGAGGACTGCTTTTACACCTTGATCGGATGCTGCTTGAGTTCCTACTAATAAATATCCCGCATGGCTTATGGAAGAGTATGCCAACATTCGCTTTAAATCTGTCTGAACGATTGCGAGTAAAGAACCAGTAAGTAATGTAGCAATTGCGATTGCATAGATAACGGGTTGCCAGTCGGCTCGGTATTCCCCAAGGGTCACGTAAAGCACTCTGAGAATGGCGGCAAATCCAGATACTTTGACCGCAGAGGCCATAAAGGCAACAAATGGCGTTGGCGATCCTTGATACACGTCTGGGGACCAGAAGTGAAATGGGACTGCTGCGACTTTAAATGCTAAACCGACTATTAATAAGGCTAATGCAGCAAGTAAAAGGGCATCATTTGTTAGTTCGACTTGTTGGGTGAAGGCTTTAATTGCAGTAAAGGACGTTGATCCAGTTGCTCCGTAGAGTAAGGCTATTCCGTAGAGTAAAAACCCTGAGGCAAAAGCCCCAAGAACGAAATATTTTAGACCAGCTTCTTGTGATTGGATTCGTCTGGAATTCATCGCAACTAGGATGTATGAAGATATTGAAAGTACTTCAATGCCGAGGAAAAGAATGATGAAGTCATTCGCTCCCGCCATAATCATTCCACCCGTTGCGGCGAGGAGCAACAGGACATACGGTTCTGGTCCGCTTACGTTTTCTCGCCCTAGAAAAGTTGATAAAAGGGGACAGACAATGATGACTATGGTGGTTATCAGCATTGTTACAAAGAGCGAAAACCCATCTATCCCGAACGCTCCTGCAAGAGTTGAGTAGGGTCCTTCAGAACTATTTTGTACTTTCCCCCACAAGGGGAAAGTAGTTATTAGTGCTGCTAGTGAAGCTAGTGCTGTATAGATGGATAGTAGTTTGGAGGTTATTCTATCTGGGAATAGCGAGCAGATCGTAAGAAGTAGAACCGCTGCTGCTGCCAAGATAACTATTGGCAATAAACCTGTCCATGCGACAGATGGTGTTTGGATTGACTGGGAGGCTAACAAAGTGATCTGTTTCATTCATGGCCCCCTGAGTGGTTTTCATTTCCGTGATGATCGGAGTCGTGCCCTTCATCGTGATCTCCGTGGTGGGTATCACCGTGCTTGTTATGGCCATGTGATTCGTGAGTTTGCATCAGTAGATCGCTAAAACTTGTTCTATTCTGGGTGATTGGAACAGGCTCAGTGAATGAGCCATCCTCGATAGTGTCTTCAATATGAGAGACAAGTTTGTCAACCGCTGGTTCGATACGGTCGAGCATAGGTTTGGGGTAAATACCTAGAAATACGATTCCAACGATTAGGGGTAGCAGTGTTAAACGTTCCCAATTGGTAAGGTCTTTTGTCGGTTCATCTTCGGGATTTTGAGGCCCGTGGAATACACGTTGGTATGCCCAGAGTAGATAGAGAGCAGCGAGGATAACTCCGGTTGCTGCGACAACTGCCCACCATCTGTTTGCTGTAAAGGTTCCAAGAAGTATCAGAAATTCTCCGACGAAACCGTTCAATCCTGGGAGGCCTATTGACGAAAGCATGACTAATGTAAAAACGCCTGCCAAGACTGGGGCTGATTTTTGCATTCCGCTGAGTTCAGAAATCTGTCTAGTGTGTTTTCGCTCGTAGATTATTCCAACGAGCATGAATAAGGCACCGGTTGAAAGCCCATGATTAATCATTTGCACTGTGGCGCCTTGTATACCTTGAGTATTGAGCGCAAATGTTCCAAGGATTATGAATCCTAGGTGCGCAATTGACGAGTATGCCACTAGTCGTTTGAGGTCTTTTTGCATGGTTGCGACTATCGCGCCATATACGATTCCGATAACTCCAAGAGTTAGGAACAGGGGCGCGAAGAAGTGGGAAGCCTCTGGGAAAAGAAAGAGACCGAATCGGATGAAACCATATGTTCCAAGTTTCAGCATAACCCCTGCCAAAATTACCGAGCCGGCGGTTGGAGCTTCGGTATGTGCATCCGGTAGCCATGTGTGAACAGGAAATAGGGGAACTTTCACAGCGAAAGCGATAACGAAACCGAGGAATAGCATTCTTGCTGCGTTAGTGGAGATAGCGGGGTTTGTTGCTATCTCAAGGAGGTTAAATGTGAGATCGGTGTCAGCGCTCTGTGAATGTAGGACAGCTAATGAAACGATACTGACGAGCATTAGGGCGGATCCAAACATTGTGTAGAGAAAGAACTTTGTTGCTGCATATTTGGCGTTGGCATGACCCCACTTCCCGATTAGGAAATACATCGGTATTAAGACGATTTCGAAGAAGACAAAGAACATGAAAAGGTCTAGAGATACAAAGACACCCATGCATCCTGTCTGTAATAGCTGAATCCAGATGTAGTAGGCCTTGTGGTCGTGACTGGGATTTATGGTAACGATAACGAATGGGAATAGTAGTCCGGTTAGGACTACTAGAAAGAGTGAGATTCCGTCGATTCCGGCGAACCACTCAATACCGAGACTATTGATCCATGATTGATTGGATAAAAATTGAAATTCGCTGTTTGTTTTAAAAGCGGTTAATAACCAAACAGATATTGCTCCCGTAACACCAGTGAAGATGGTGGCTAGCATTTTGTGCAACCCAACTCGGGCGTTTGGTGTGAGAGCTACAGCTATTGCTCCAAAAACTGGTAGGAGCACGAGTGCTGGTATCACTGGGAATGTTGGTTGGGATGATGATGCTGCTAGTAGGTTGAGGAAAGTCATCAGAATCCCATCCTGGAAACGAAGTATGCGATGATCGCTACAGCTCCAATGACCATGCCCAGTGCATAACTTCTTATGAGGCCCGTTTGGGTACTTCTTAATCTGGTGCTGACTCTTTGGGTTATTCTTCCCACACCGTTTACTGCACCATCGATGATGTTCTGGTCAAACCATGTGGTTGCTTCAAAACTTCTTCTTCCCGGGCCCTCCATGAAACTGCTTACGGTCGAATCAAATCTCCATGCATCTTCCAGAATTGCGTGTTCAATCTTGCTGGTGGCGACCCTATTCTTTAAATACACAAATATGGCAGCAATTACTCCTACGCTTGCACCGATTATTGCAATTACAGCAAGTAGCCATTTCGTCTGCCCAGAGGCTGTAACGTGAACTTCATTTCCGAACAGGATTGGTTCAAGCCATTTTTCGAGGTGTTTTGTGTCATGGCTGAAGGGAAGATTTAAAAGTCCGGCAATTGCTGCGAGACCTGAGAGGAGGACGAGAGGTAGCCACATGACCACCGGTGATTCATGAGGCGTAATTTCATGTTTCTCTATTTCATTGTCATGAGCTTCTTCTTCTTCTTCTGAAGTCCCCCACCTCTTTTCTCCAAAGAAGGTCATAAACACTAGTCTGCTCATATAGAAAGCAGTCATTACAGCTGCTGCAAGAAGCATCACCCACGCAATTTTATTTTCATTCCAAGCTGCCAAAAGGACTTCGTCTTTTGACCAGAATCCAGAAAACGGAGGTATTCCTGCTATAGCTAGCCAACCGATAATGAAAGTGAATGCAGTGATCGGCATTACTTTTCTAAGAGCCCCGTATTTTCGCATATCTTGTTCATGATGCATTCCGTGGATGACAGATCCGGCTCCGAGGAACAAAAGCGCCTTGAAGAAAGCATGTGTAATCATATGGAAAATAGCGGCGACATACAGACCGGATCCGACTGCTACAAACATGAACCCAAGCTGGCTGACTGTTGAGTAGGCAAGGACTTTCTTTATGTCATTTTGCGCAACTGCAGCGGTTGCGGCAAATAGTGCTGTGAAAAGTCCAACTATCCAAATTAGATCGGTGGACCATCCTGCAGCTTCTGCCAGTACGGGATTCATTCGTGTTAGGAGGTAAACACCAGACGTCACCATTGTTGCGGCATGAATTAGAGCAGATACGGGTGTAGGTCCCGCCATTGCGTCAGGTAGCCAGAGGTATAACGGGAATTGGGCTGATTTACCTGCGGCCCCTATGAAAAGCATTACGACTATTCCTGTCGCCGTTGTTTGGGTTAATGCATCTGCTTCAATGACCGAGGAAAAGATGTCACTGTATTTCAATGACCCGATATTGAAGAAAAGAAGGAACATTGCGACCATGAAGCCCCAGTCGCCAACTCGATTAGTTACGAATGCTTTTTTGCCTGCGGTTGCATTGGCAGGCTCCTCGTGCCAGAAAGAAATGAGGAAATAGGAACATGCCCCAACACCTTCCCAGCCAAGAAAGGTGATAAGGAGGTTATCTCCGAGCACAAGCATAAGCATTGCAAAAACGAAGAGGTTGAGGTAAAGGAAGAACTTTGAAAACTTTGGATCTCCATGCATGTAGCCAATCGCATACATGTGTATAAGCGCTCCTACTCCGGTTACAAATAGAGCCATAGCTATAGATAAGGGGTCAGCTAAAAAACCCATGCCAACAGATAATTCTCCTGACGGAATCCATTCAAAGAGAGTTACTTCATAGACTCTTTCTTCAGGTGGCTTTGTCGCTAGGCCAAAGAAGAGAGCTAGTGCTGAGAGGAATGACCCGCTAACAGTTGCTGTAGCTAGCCAACCTGCCTGTGGCTCTCCGAGGCGCCTTCCAAATATGAGAAGAAGTGTGAATCCAATTAGTGGAAATCCGGGAATAAGCCATACGAGACTAGTCATAACTATCCCCTCAGTACCGAAACTTCATCTACTGAAGCTTTCGGCCTTCTTCGCATTACTGCAACGACTATAGCTAAACCTATTACCACCTCGGCTGCTGCAACGACAAGGACGAAAAGTACAGATAGTTGTCCACCAAGATCTCCCATTTCCTTACCGAAACTTATGAAAGCAAGGTTTGCGGCGTTTAGCATCAATTCAATGCACATGAACATGACCAGTGGATTACGGCGTATTAGAAGACCGCCAGCACCAATCGTGAAAAGAAGTGCTGAAAGTGCAAGGTAGTATTCTGGGCCAATTGATAGTCCTAAAATCATTCGCCGGATACCCCTGATTCCTCTGCAGAGGCTGTTTCAGAGTCGCTCGGCTCTGTTTCAAGTACTGACTCATCGTCATCACTACTAGTTGGGTGAAGGTCGGCGTTATTTCCATCATTTCGCAGGATCGAAGGCGGGTCATCGTCTGGAATCGGCTCTAATTCTCCTTTGGGTCTTCTCGTCAAGACAACGGCACCTATAACCGCGATGGTTAAAAGAAGAGCGGTTATTTCAAGAGCAAATACATACCTTGTTGAAAACAATGATCTTCCGACTTCACGAATATTTTCCTTTGGGGCAATTGTGTTCCCGGTGTCGTCCTGTCTCGCTTCGTCTATTGATAGTCCCCCTTCTAAAGGCGTATAAGTGGCTTCTTGAGGGGGCACTCCAGTAACCTCCCCTTTTGAAGCAACGCCTATTAGTACCCCGAAAGTAAGTAAGGCTACTAGCGCCAGAAGTGCTAGGTGGCGTTGACCGATAATGGGTTCCGCTCGAATGCTTTCGGCACGATCAACTCCGAGCAGCATGATTACGAATAGGAATAAGATTACTATTGCTCCGGCATAGACGATGACCTGAACTGCAGCTAAAAAATAGGCTTCGAGATTAATAAAGTGAATAGCTACACCGAAAAGTGTTCCGACAAGAGATAGTGCAGCGTGGACAGGGTTCTTTAGGAGCACAACACCGCAAGCACCAGCTAAAGTTACTCCGGCGGCAATAAAGAAAACAGCAGCTTCCATTAATTACCCTCTTCTTCCGCAGAAAAAATCTCTCCATTGATGCTGTCTTTATGTTCTTGGCTGCTTTCTGGTTCGCGAATGCCATATCCTAATTCTCCGGCCCATTGGACTAAACCTACAAAATCAGCTGACCCTGATGGGGATGTTGCCCTCATCCATTCCGATGTATGTTCGTCCTCTCCGTGTCGCCAGTCTTCCCAAGGTAGGTTCTGTGGTTTTCCGTCATCTGCGACAACAAGTTCATCTTTGGTATAGATGGCTTGCTCTCTATCCATAAAAGAGAATTCAAATAGTTTGGTTTCTGTTATGGCCTGCGTCGGGCAAGCTTCAACGCAAAGGTCACAATGGATACATCGCAGATAATTAATTTCATATATAAAACCGAAGCGCTCACCAGGAGAAGTCGGATTTTCTAGATCATTATCTGCCCCCCTGACGTATATACAGTTAGCGGGGCAAACGCTAGCGCATAGTTCACACCCTATGCATTTCTCCATTCCGTCCTCATATTTATTGAGCACATGGCGCCCATGTAGTCGGGCTGGTTTTGCGCGTTTCTCTTCTGGATAGCTTGTTGTGACAACTTTCCCCGATTTTGAAGCGTGGTTTAATTTGCCAAATGTGACTGCAAACCCTTTAAAGAAATTAAGAAAGCTCATAAGAGAAACCCTTTTTTAAGCTCCTCTTTAGGAGATCCGTTTCTAACAATTCTCATCCGAATACCTCTTCGCCTTCTTGCTCTCGTTTCTCTTGCCCTTTAAGAATTGCGATCATGAGAAGGGCCCCAAAGGCTAATATGGCTACGACACAAATCGCTGCAATGAGTATCTGCGCCGGTGCACTTCCGAATCCTCTGTCATCGAAGATATCAAGAGCAGCTATGAGCAATACCCAACCTAAAGCCAGAGGTATCAATAACTTCCATCCTAAGTCCATTAGTTGGTCGTATCGAGGTCGAGGTAGAGTTCCTCGCATCCACACGAAGACTGATACGAAGATAAAGACCTTCCCTACAAACCACAAAAGTCCCCAAAGCCAGGCTGGGCCGAAGCTTGGGTAGTATCCGCTTGGGCCTCCGAAAAAGAGGGTGACCATAACAGCAGACATTGTGATCACGTTCATGAATTCTGCCATAAAGAAAAGAGCGAATCTTATTGAGCTGTATTCTGTGTGGAATCCGCCAACTAATTCTTGTTCTGCTTCTACTAGGTCGAAGGGTGGTGAATTAAGTTCTGCGGTAGTTGCGATGAAGAAAATAATAAATGGGACAAATCCTGTGATTACAAGGCCCCAATCTGAGATTCCACCGTTTTGCTGAAGGGCTATGTCGTGAGTTGATAGTGTGCCAGTTTTTAGCAAGATGGCAATCAGAGCTAACCCGAGGGCTGCTTCGTAACTTACCATTTGGGCTGATGCTCGGACAGAACCAAGTAAGGGATACTTTGATCCTGATGACCATCCAGCAAGCATGATCCCGTACACAGCTATAGAAGACATTGCTAAGACGAAGAGAATACCTACATGAGGGTCAGCAACTTGAACAAAGGTCTCGTTGCCAAACCACGTGACGGTTCCATTACCACCGCTACTGAAATCGCCTGCGACGGGAACCACGCAAAACACAAGCAGCGCAGGAACTAGGGAAAAAAACGGTGCAAGTTTGAATACGAATTTGTCAGACTTATTCGGAATTAAATCTTCTTTAAAGAAGAGCTTGATTCCATCTGCAAGTGTTTGCAAAATCCCAAATGGGCCAGCCCTACTTGGACCAATTCTGTTCTGCATGGCGCTAATAAATTTTCTCATCCACCAGATATAGAGCATCACAGAGACTAGGAGTAGAGAAAACGCCACAAGTACTTTGAGCAGCACAATTAGGAGCATCTCAAGTGTTCCCGCATCACCTAAGAAAAGGGGGTCTAACCCGCTGAAGATCATGACCTCGCCTTACTCGTGGGATCTATTCTGATATCTATACTCTGAGTTCCTTCGATGAGTAATTCTCTTGGATCAGCTCCATCAAGGTTTCTATAGATTAACGCTGATGACCTTGGTACACGATTGTCAACCTTCACAGAGATAGAGATATTTCTGCCCTCAGAAGTAACCTCGACTTGTGCACCTTCTTTGATCCCCAAACGTTCAAAGTCGTATTGATTAATTCTCAGTTGAGATTGTTCTGCTAAATGAGATAGAGAGGAAGACATTTGCGTGATTGTTCCTTTATCAAACATTCTTCTTCCTAGAATTAACCTCATAGCGTAGGAGTCAACAGGTCTTGTTTCTATCCGTTCATCTACCGGAATAAATGGAATCCGCCCTGTTGCCGTTATAAGGTAGCCGCCTGATTCATCATCTAACCTTCCATAATTAAGGTCTCCGTGGACGGCAGAACGTGAACTTATCTCTGCCCAAACATCCTCTGGAGCAGTAATTTCAAGATCATGTCCCAGTCGGTAAGCTATCTCGGCAGCAATCATCCAATCTGGTCTTGCAGTTCCGGGAGGAGTAATTTTCTGACGAATTGGAGTTATGCGTCCTTCTACATTCGTATGTGACCCATCAGCCTCGAGAAAAGATGTAGCAGGAAGAACTACATCGGACTCGTACACAGATGGAGTTACGAATAGATCGACAGCAACTAGGGTTTCAACCTTCTGAAGGGCAGCTTCAGCTAGTTCTTTATTTGGAAAGTCAGTTAATGGGTCAGCTCCTAGAAGGAAAAGAATGTCGATTTCTCCATCTGATGCTTTTTGGAGTATTTGTTTTGTGTTTGCGCCAGTTTCTGTGGGCAGATTTGTCCAAATGTCAGAGAAAACCGAAGAACCAGAACTAAGTGTATTCCGTCCAGGAAGGAGGCCTGGTGCCATCCCCATATCAAGAGCGCCCATTGTGTTCGCTCGTCGCACAAGTGGAAGGAATCGGCAATTTTCGAGTTCTTCAAATGAGGTAAGCGCTTCAATAATCGGAACTTCTGACTGCCCCATGGAAGAACGACTTACAACAACGAAAACGTTCGTATCTTTGAGGTATGAATGGGCTTGAGAAATTTCTTCTCCAGAAATTCCGCCGACTTCACGGGGAATATCGCCAGTAACGAGAGCTTCAACTACGTTTCCAATTTCGCCAGGTAGAGGATGTAAAGAAGCCACTGAATCGCTAGAAAGAGCTGTTTTGATGGGTGAAAGTTCAATAATATTGACACCTAGATTTTTAGCTGCATCTCTGAGGCGAATAAACAATGTCCCATATTCTTCTTTAAGATCAGGTGTAAGAAGAACGACTGTGTTACCTGGCGAACATATCTCTGAGATCGTTGCTCTTGGCAAGCCAAGTAGAACGTGTGGCGGGAGCTCATCCCCAAGGTCCGCACTGACGTGGTCCGTTCCGATAACGCCTTTTGCGAGCTTCGTCCACGCATACTGGGACTCATTCGTTAATCTAGAGCCACCGATAACACCGACACGATCGGGATCTGTACCGTTTAGGGATTCAGTGATTATGCTCATTGCCCCCGCCCATGACGCCGCTACAAGACCGGTACCTGATTTATCAGCTTTATTGAGGCCACCTCCTCGAACTAAAGGATTATCCAACCTATATTCGCTTTGGAAAGCTTCGAAAGAGAAACGGTCCTTATCGCATAGCCAGCCCCAATTGACTTCTTCACTATCTAACCCTTGCAGGCGTAAGACCTGGTCTCGAGATGATTGAACCACTATCCGGTCGCCGAGTGGGTTCGGATAGGTTGATTCAATCTCTTCCAAGTCCCACGGACGAGCTTTAAATCGGTATGGCTTAGCCGTTAGGGCACCTACAGGACATAGCTGAACAATATTTCCACTGAAATAAGAAGCGAATGGATCTTCTGGAAATGTATTGACCTGCGTAGAGTTTCCTCGATCAATGAATTGGATTAATGGATCACCAACAACTTCATCCGCGAAACGAGTGCAGCGGTCACAAAGAATGCATCTTTCACGATCTAGATAAACATTGTCACTAATCGGTATTGGTTTCTCAAAATGTCTTTTTTCTTCAACAAAGCGGGTTTCACCTGGCCCATACGCCATAGTTTGGTCTTGAAGGGGACATTCTCCGCCCTTATCACATACTGGACAATCCAGTGGATGGTTCAGCAGAAGGAATTCAAGTACACCATCCTGAACCTTCTTGATTTCTTCTGATTGAGTGTCAATGATCATCCCTTCGCTTACATCCATCATGCAACTTGGTTGAAGCGAGGGGCCGCGCCCAGTATCGACTTCCACAATACACATCCGGCACATGCCAACTTGACTCATCCGCTTGTGATAGCAGAATCTTGGAATATCAACCCCTACTTCCTCGCAAGCATCAATAAGAACCTCTCCTGATTTTACTTTGACCTCTTGCCCATCGATAGTGACGGTAATTAGCCCTGAATCTTGCTGAATTTCTGTCATGATGAGCCTCCGTCTACTGAGACAGGCGTAACCGTATTTGATGCGATGTAAGCATCAAACTCTGACCTATAGCGTTTTAAAGCCGATGAAATGGGTGAAACTGCCGATGGCCCCAGCGGGCATATCGTTGTTTGTTTGGGAGGCCATGAAATCCCGGGACTGATGTTGTCGCAGACGTCAAGAAGTAGATCTATATCTTCAGGGCGGCCATAGCCGTTTAGAATTCGATCTAGAATCTTTTCTAACCAGTTTGTTCCTTCTCTACATGGAGTACATTTGCCACAGGATTCTCGCGAGAAGAATCGGACGACGTTGTGGCATGCTTTGACAATGTCGGTTGTCTCATCCATGACCACAATAGCTCCTGAGCCAAGCATAGATCCTTCATTATCAACTACTGTTTTTTCTAGGGGAATATCGAGATGCTCTTCGAAGAACCAGGGCGCGGAAGCTCCTCCTGGAATAAATGCTTTTATCGAATTGCCGTCTCGAATACCACCGGCGTACTGCTCTCCCATGATGAGGTCTCTAAACGTTGTTGTTCCAAATTCAACTTCGAAAACGCCTGGGTTTTGGACATGACCTGAAACTGCAAAGATTCTTGTTCCGGTGGATTGTTCAGCTCCTATCTTTGCAAAAGCGTCTCCTCCATGTTCTATGATCCAGGGAATATTTGAAAGCGTTTCAACATTGTTGACAATTGTCGGCTTGCCATAAAGCCCGATGGAAGCTGGGAAAAAGGGAGGTTTCAATCTGGGCATACCCCTATTGCCTTCGAGACTTTCTATTAGGGCTGTCTCTTCTCCGACAATGTATGCTCCCGCTCCCCAATGAAGGACAACATCCACTGACAATTCTGTTCCGAGAATATTTTTGCCGACATATCCATGGTCGTAGGCTTCGTTGAGCGCAGCAGCGACCCGCTCCTGTCCATGGGCCATTTCACCTCTAACATAAAGGAAGCACTGAGATAGGCCCAAGGCGAAACAGGTGATCACGCAACCTTCGATCAATTGATGCGGATCACGTTCAATTAATAGACGGTCCTTGTATGTGCCTGGCTCTGATTCATCACCATTGACAACTAGATACCGAGGCCACACGTCAGGAGGGAGAAATCCCCATTTAATTCCGGCTGGGAATCCGGCACCTCCGCGACCCAGTAGCGAAGCTTTCTTTACTTCTTCATGAACTTGATCAGGCGTCATCTCTATAGCGCGACGAAGGCCTTCATATCCTCCTGTTCGCAAATAGCCCTCCAGCGTATGGCCATCTTCAACGTCCCAACGGCTAGTAGTTATAAGAGGAATATTCATTGCCCATCCTCATTCCGCTGAAGCCACACAGGTGGCGAGGCATTTTCAACTTCCGCGGGACCTGCTAGTTTCTCAGATTGAATTTGTTGTCTGGTTTTGGCGAGAGCACCATGCTTGGGAATCTCAGCTTTTTGTCCGCTTTGAAGATCAGTAATAAGTTGATCAAATTCACCTGAATCGACCTTATTAACGTAACGGTAATTCACTTGTAGACAAGGTGCTTCTGTACATGCGGCGATACATTCGACTCCTTCAAAACTGAATTTTCCATCCTTTGTGATTTCACCTTCTTTAACCCCTAGAGATTTTTCTGCATGCTCTAGTACGTCCTCTGCGCCAAGGAGGTGACATGAAATTCCATGGCAGATATTGATCTGATATTCACCTACAGGGTGCCTTTTAAACATCTCATAAAAACTGCATGTTCCGAGTACCTCGGCGGGAGTCACTTCAACAAGTTCAGCTATATGCGCCATCGCTTCATTAGTAACCATGCCATTTTGTTCCTGCGATAAGTGCAGAAGGGGGATGAGTGCAGATTTTTTCTTTGGATATAAAGAAAGAATTTGGCGGGCTACTCTTAAGTTCTCTTCATTAAGTCGACTCATCGGTCAACCTCTCCCATAATCGGATCGACTGTAGAAATAACCGCTACAGCATCAGCGACTAGAGCATTCTGAAGCATATGAGGGAGCACTTGAAGGTTAGTGAAGGAGGGTCCACGAATATGCATTCTGTATGGCTTGGGACCCCCATCCGAGACGATATAGCAGCCGAGCTCACCACGCGGAGATTCAACAGCTACATAAACTTCGCCGGCTGGCACTTTGAATCCTTCTGTGAAAATCTTGAAATGGTGAATAAGAGCCTCCATGGACTCGTCTATACGAGTACGCGGTGGCGGTGTTATTTTTTTATCTTGGGTTCTGTAGTCACCACCTGGCATCTTTTCGAGAATTTGATAGACAATTCGTATTGATTCCCTTATTTCATTGAGTCGAATCGCAAAACGATCGAAGCAATCACCATATGTTCCTACAAGGACATCAAATTCTACTTGGTCATAGTGAAGATAGGGTATGTCTTTCCTTAGGTCCCACGCATATCCTGTTGAACGGAGGAGCGGTCCAGTCACCCCTAAAGCAAGACATTCTTCTGAATTGATTACACCTACTCCTTGTAGCCGTTCATGCCAGATAGGTTGGCCAGTAAATAACCCATCAAAGTCTTCAAGTCTCTCGGGAAGATTTGACAAAATCTGCAACGTATCATCTCGCCATCCATCTGGAAGGTCGACTGCTACACCCCCAGGACGAATGAAGTTGTGGTTCATTCGTAATCCGGTTATTTTTTCCAACAGCCTGAGAACTTCTTCTCGTTCTCTCCAGCCGTAAATCATCGCTCCGACTGCCCCAATATCCATTCCGTTGGTTGCTTGAAAGAGCAAGTGGGAACTTATACGATTCAGTTCACACATCAACATACGAATCCATTTCGCCCGCTCTGGAACCTCAATTTCAAGGAGCTTTTCCGTTGCAAGAGAAAATGCTAATTCGCTAAATAAGGGGGAGGAATAGTCCATTCGAGTTACATTTGTAGCACCTTGGAGATAACTTAATTGTTCACCTGTTTTCTCCATTCCAGTGTGAAGGTATCCAATGATAGGCTTACTGCGAATTACTGTTTCGCCTTCCATTTCAAGTGAGAGCCTTAGCACCCCGTGTGTGGAGGGGTGCTGTGGGCCCATATTGACGACCATCCTTCGGTCATCTTGAGGCTTGTATGCCTGAATCTCAGATTCGGACATTCTTAGGATCGCTGAGTCCTCCCCACGTCGGAAAACTCTATCTGCGATCTCACTCTCGAGTGTTGTCTCATTCTGGGTCATTGAAGTTACCTCACCCAGATCCCGGAGCATTCTTAAATTGGACCGGTATGGCACCGGCGTCATAGTCTTTACGGAGTGGGTGCCCATTCCAGTTCTCTGGCATCAGAATTCTTGTCGGATCGGGATGGCCTTCAAACTCTATGCCGAAAAGATCGTAAACTTCTCTTTCGAGAGCCTCTGACCCTGGATAAAAATCGAAAATACTAGAAATGACGGGGTCACTTTCTGGTACTTGAATTCTGAGTCTTAATCTCTCTTTCTTTTGGTGAGATAACAAATTAATCACCACTTCGAACCGTTCGGGTGATATTGAATTTGGGAGGTCTCGTTCAGGATTTTCTAGGTAGTCAACAGCAGTAACATCGATACAAACCTTGAACCCGTCTTCCGAAAGTTTCTTAATCGTGGCTAGATATTGATCTCTGTCCGGATGGAGAATTGTCTGTCCTCTTGAGTTCGAAATCGGGACCTCATACATAGTTTGATCACTAGGGATTGCTGAATTTGTCTCTGTCTCAGCGTTATTGTCTTCTTGAGGGTCTATCTCCGTCACTGGCCTTGCCCCCGTTGACCTATTATCATCTGGGTAGCAGTTTGACCATCTCTCTGCTCGACGATAATTCCAGCACCACCATCTCGTTGGTCACGACGTCTAGTAATTTCTCCGGATTCAATCTTTTCATGTAATTGGAGTATCGCATGCATTAATGTCTCAGGACCCGGAGGACAACCAGGAGCGTAGACATCTACTGGAACAATCTGATCTACCCCTTGAACAAGAGCGTAGTTATTGAACATTCCTCCGGAGCTAGCGCATACCCCCATGGAGATTACCCATTTCGGTTCCATCATTTGGTCGTATACCTGTCGCAGGATAGGTGCCATTTTCTGAGAAACGCGACCAGCTACGATCATTAGATCGGCTTGTCGGGGGGAAGCACGAAAAACCTCCATGCCCCATCTAGCTAGATCATAATGTGCTGCGCCTGTAGCCATCATCTCCAATGCGCAGCAAGCTAAGCCAAACGTTGCCGGCCACATGCTTCGTGTCCGTGACCATTTGACAAGATCTTCAATCTTGCCAGTCAAGAAATTATGATCAAGACCTTCGAGGCCTTCATCGGCTACTCGACTTGTATCTCCGAGAAATGGAACATTCGGCATCAGGCTGCCTCACCTTCGGATGTAGTTCTCCCTTCGAGTCCTACTCGGCGAATAGTGGAGTGAATTGTACGAGTGGGACTAAAAACATCCTGTTTCTCGATTTTTTTGCGCGGTCCCCATTCAAGTGCTCCATTCCCTATCACGTAGAGGAACGATTCAAATACAGCGAAAGAGAAAATAAGTATTGCAACAAAACCGAAGAGGCCTATCTCACGAAAGACTGTCGCCCATGGATACATGAAGATTATTTCTACGTCAAAGACAATAAAGATCATTCCAATGAGAAAAAATCTGACAGGGAATCTCTCCGGAGGGCCTTGGGTAGAAGCGATCCCACATTCGTATGGGTCTTCTTTAGAAGCTGTAGGCCGTCGAGGAGCTAGAAGTTTTGAGGCAATGAGACTTATTCCAGCAAAGAGGAGCGCCAGAATGAACATTGCGAGAATTGGTAAATACTGGGCTAACAATGTTCCCTCCTATGCGCGGCCTAAGTGGCCGGTGATTCATCCCATTCTTCCGTCCGACGTATTAGTTCCTTGTCTCTCAGATGAAGCATATAGCACAACCCCAAGAAGGCTAATGCTGACCCAATTGTTGTGAGCGCTGCAGGGAGACGTAAGGTTCCAAGATTACGAACCATAACAACATTGACTAGTTGTCCTTCTGTATCAACTTCAGAAAATGGAGGGGCTTCTCCTGGAACTAGTTCTTTGTCGAGCGTCGGTGCGACGGTAACGACCACAGTATTAGTTGGATGCCAGAAGACAACCGTGTTTCTAATTTCGTTCCAAACTCGATCCCCGATCCCGTCACTCCCTCGTTTAGGTTTCCCTCCTTTTTGGAAGGTATCCAATACAAAGAAGTCATCACTTGAGCCACCGTAAAAGGGAGTTGCGGCATCAGAAACTAGAAAAGCATCTGCGGTAGCTATTGCTTCACCGGCAGCACTACTTGAAAGCAAATTCCAGTCATTAAAATCAAGGATGCCGTCGGCTCTGGCATCTTCAATGATGTCTCCGTTTATAGCTGCAAGGTCACTTAAGGTAAGTTGTCCGAGCTTACGTTTCTGGTCATCTATTCTCTGCACAATCTTATCTTCAAGATCTGCATCATTTAAGACCCTCGAATCAGATATTCCACGATCTCCAGCATCGGTGACAAGTTGAAGATTATCTGCGCGCATCTCGTCAGCAAGTGATTCTTCATCAACAGCTAGTTTTTCTGCTATCGACTCTGTGCAGTATGGCTTTGGTGCATCATAATTTATGGCAATGTCAGCGTTACCTTCTACATAACGCTGCCGTTGAACGGCTGTCGTTGCGTCCACAAGCCCTGGGCAGTAGAGCTCAACGAGCTCGCTCGCGCGCATAGTGTTTACGTCATCTGTTCCAAGCTGAGCAACATCACTCTCTGATTCGCTTGGGTCGCCGAATACGATTTCTCTTGGTTCCCATGTAGGCCTATCTCCTTGCAGGCCAATGCCGTAGATCCACCAGACGATTCCCATAATAAACATCCAGCCAAAAAATCCAGCAAGAGAAATAAGCGTTCCTAGACGATTCCCAAGATTAGTGTTCAGTATGAGCCAGACAGAACCAAAAAGTACTAGCGAACCGACAAGAACCGTTAGAGCACCACGAATTTCTGGTTCCCAACTTATTCCTGCTATGACAGGTGAAAAGATAAAGTTAGAAATCATTGCAGAGCTCTCTCATATTCGACAATGGCATCAATTTGTTCAGAAGAAAGCATCGACCCTTCCAAGTCGGTTGCGTTATAGCCGAAGCCGGGCATTTGACCCGAAGGTTCACAGACTCCATTCATGCCATATTGAAGATTAGCTTCACACCCAACAGAGATGAACTGTGACTGGGACGAAGCTGATGTGAATTGAGATTCCACTCCAATGAGTGAAGGTCCGAATCCACCTCCCCCGGCAATCTCAGGATTAATAAGGCCTTCTAGAGAAGGATTTGCCGCCAAAACTTCATTGGCATTCCATGAAGATCCAGCTGTGTGGCAACGGGCGCAGGCATAAGATCCAGCACCTGCTGGGTTGTTATATAGGTATTGTCCATATTTTTGTGCATTTGTTGTCGCTAGTTCGATTAGGTATTCATCCAAAAGGTTCTCAACTGCTGTCTTTGCTTCTTCGATATCTTCTACGGCAGCTTCGGAGTCTTGTTGGATTGCTGTTTGCTCTGCAAGAGCATCACCAAGTCCGGAGAAAAGAAGATTGTAAGCTTCCTGCAGTTCTGTTTCTTCCGCTTCAGGGTTTTGATCTCGAACTTCTTTTAGGACGCTTTCTCGAAGTCCGGCCTGAACTTCTTTCTCCATTTGTTCCGGAGTTAGTTGGATCACGCTTAGGTATTCAATGATGGTTTCAAGTTGTTGCGAGGTTAGGGGTCCACCACCTGGAGCTCCCCAAGCAGGCATAGGCGATTGTGGCCTGCCGTAATTCAGTGTATGAAGAACTTCATCGGTGGTAAACCGGTAAAGGATGTTATTCAGCGCCGGTGCAGTCCAATTGACGCTGGAGATATAGCGCCCGTCATCATCAAGTACTGTGAATGCTGCCTGACCTCCGACCCCTCCAGCTCCATGGCATTGCGCGCACAGTTCTTCATAAGCCTCTCCGCCTCGGCTTGCGAATACTGTTTCCGTGAATTCGTCGAAGCCTTTTTGCCGACCCGGTTCACCCAACCAATATAAAGGAAGTGCTAGAGCTATGATGATTAAGGTAGCAACTCCGCCAGCCAGAGCTATATCCAACCGCTTAGTCTCGAGAGTGTCATCGTCGTAATAGGGTTTTCTGTTTGGCGCGAGCTCAACTTCAGCGCCGATTTCCTTACGGCCTTGTCTGAGGTTAAAAAGAACATAGAGGGAAAAACCGACCGCGACGACTACAGCTATTACAAGCCCTATAGTTCGTTGTGTTGATGCGGCTAAAATGATCATTTACTAAGGTTTTTCTTTATCTCTTGTCTGTGTTCATTAGTGTGAGGACTCACTTATACAGTTAGGTCCTTCAGCTTCTTGTCCAGTGGTATTTACGCCAATTGGTGGGCCTTGGATAATGGTTCCGGTATCCACGATGAATACTCCATCTTTAACTTCCATAGCAAAGCGATCCATCCCTCTCGGGGCTGGGCCACCACGTTTTTCTCCTACTCGGTTGTATTGAGAACCATGACACGGGCATTCAAACCATTGGGAAGTTTGGCATTCAGGAACACGACACCCTAAGTGTGGGCACTTCTGGTACAAAGCCACTAGTCCAGATCGCATACCTGCAAGTTCTTGGGCAGAGTAGGCTGTTTCAGCTTTTTTCACTGATCCAGCAGGATACTTCGTGACCCACATACGTCCTTCAGGGACATAGAGAAATCCGTTTGCAGCATCGATCCGAGCTTGAATATCGGTAATGTTTCCAACCGTGATTTTGGACCCAAACCCTCCACCGCCCCCACCGCCATAGAGAAACGCTATACACGCTGCTCCAAAACTACTGAGAGAAATTCCCATTAAGGCTACGATGCTTCTATTCAAGAACTGCCTCCGGGCAATACCCACAGTTTCTTCATCAGGCGCAACCCAAGGCACGGGAGTAGATTGTTCTTGTACGACAATCTCCTTACCCCCTTGGCGTTCAATGACAGCTGCTCGCTCAATCTCCTTACCGGAAATTTGCGAAATTCCTGTTTCTTCTGGTTCAGGCTTCTCACTACTTATATCGCTTTGGCGAGTTTCTTTACTCAGGTGGCCTTCAGCTTTTGCTGCTTCGTTTCGTCGGGATGCAGCGAAAACAAGAAGGAGTGCAAGAAACACAACCGCTGGGATAGCAATAGATAGAACTACCACAGAAGCCTCATTTCGGAGGTGAAACTCTGGATGGTTGTCGCCAGAAAGGAGAGGTTTTCACTCATAGTTCGAAGAACAGCCCCTCTGCCCATGGGAAAACAAAGTTGAACCCAGGTCCGCGGAAGAAAGATCCGATCATAACCAACACACCCCAGAACATGAGATGGACTGTCATTAGCGAAATAGCGAATTTTCGATCTTCAGGTTTATTCGACGGGTTTTTGTCAATGTATGGAGCCAAGATTAAAAGGAAAAGTGCCAATCCGGGTATTGTCACCCCAGCTACCATTGGGTGGAACATCGTCAAGAGTTCTTGCAACCCTAAGAAGTACCATGGAGCCTTCGACGGATTCGGAGTTTCATTAAAGTTAGCAAGTTCTAGCAAAGGAGCATTCACGAATATGGAGAAAATAACTGTAAATGCAGTTATCGCTAATGCCGCTACGAACTCGACAATCAGGAGGTGCGGCCAGACATGGACTTTGTCAACTGGTTTAAGCTTTACATCCTGAATTGATCCTGACTTGACGACTGTTAGGAGTCTCTGAGTGTTCCCTCCAGGTCCGCTTCCAGTTGGAGGAAGCGGGGCCGAACCTGCGACAGGTGGAGAGGCCTCTGCTACGGCAGGTTCTTTATTTTTAGCTGCAACGCTTCTTTGGAGTAAGTGCTCGGGTATTTTACTTTCAGATTTTTCTTCAGTTGCTGTTGCCGCGCCCTCGTCACTACTTTGGGCTCGATCTCTAGCCTCTTGGGCCCGCTTTAGAAGATGTTCAGGAATTTCAGACATAATTTTTTATTTCTCCGGCTTATAGGGGGCCGGAAATACCTCCGTCCTTACGTACTCGCCAAAAATGAATTGCCATGAAGATGACTGCAACGAAGGGCAACATCAGAACATGCAAGACGTACCACCGGAGGAGTGTATCGGTTCCTATTTCTACTCCTCCGAGCAAAACAAAACGTACTTGGTCACCAAAGACAGGGGTATACCCCATCATGTTTGTTCCCACGGTTACTGCCCATAGCGCTAGCTGGTCCCAAGGAAGCAAATACCCCGTGAATGAGAGTAGAAGAGTAAGTGTTAAGAGTATGACTCCAATAACCCAGTTGAACTCTCGTGGAGCTTTGTAAGCACCATGATAAAAAACACGTGCCATGTGCAAAAATACCGTAAGGACCATCAAATGAGCTGCCCATCGATGCATATTTCGAACTAAAAGACCGAAAGTAACTGAGGTCTGAAGCGTATAGATATCATCCCAGGCTTGTGCAGCAGTGGGCCTATAGAAAAACATTAAAAAGATACCTGTGACAGTGAGAAGAATGAATAAGAAGAAGCTCAGCCCACCCAAGCAGAGGGTGTAACTTACCTTGACTGCATGTCGCTTTACCTTTACTGGATGGAGGTGATAGATGAGACTGTTCATTACGACATATGATCTATTTCTTGGACTATCGGAATACCCTTTCCGAAAAATTGAACCGGGTCGAAAAATAGAATTCCACGCTTGCGAGGATTTCATTTGTTCACCTATTGACTGCTTTGGCACATTAATTCCTTATCTCATCTACTTGAAAAATATGACCTTGTAACATAACTATCCCAATCGCATCCCATATCCATAACCATGGGTAGGCATTCTCTGATGAACATCACCGCCGGCTGGAGCATCGTCTAATTTGCCAAGAATAATGACTCCGGTTGGGCATCTATCCACACATAGTGCGCATCGGGTACATACATCATCATCTATTGTAAAAATTACATGATCTGATGGGTCTGAACCTGGAAGTTCAGTCCCCACTGCTTCAGAAATCGCTTCTGGCCTTACCATGTGTATGCACTTCCAAGGGCAAATATCGACACAGCCTTCACACATAATGCATTCTGACTGGTCAATGTGAATAAATTGTTTTGGTTTGACCGCCTTTGAGAGCCATTCGGCATCAACTTCTTGCAGCACATAATCGTCCCGAAATTCTGGCAGAGGGGGATTGGCGTCAGTTACTCCCATTACGATGACCCTTCTCTTAGGATCGGTCTACCGTAAGTAGAGGTTTCAATTTCTGGTGGAGCTTCTTTCCCACGGTCTTGCCATATAGACCAAAGAGCAACATTTGCAACTAACGCTAACCCATACATCACAACAACGATTAGGTCTCCAACGACGAGATAATTTAACTTGAAAGGAAGAGCCCATTGCAGAATTCCTTCGCCATTTGTGAACCCTAAACCTGTTGGTCCTATTAGCTCCCGGTCAGCTCGCCAAGACAGATCATTACTTGCAAACGTCAGCCATTGATGAGGCACTACTCCGTAGATCCAGAAGAGCAACAGGAACATGTAGAAAGCCCAGACGTTTGCTTCTCCCCAACTTAACTTCGCATCAATTGGACGGCGGCGTGCATATTCTAGAATTCCGGCGATGAGCAGAACAGAAATAATCCAGCTAAGAACAAAGGCTGTGTTTAGATAAGGAAATTGTCTGCCGTTAGCATTTCGGGTTAGTCCAACCCAGACTGCAATGATGGCAAAGGTACCTACGGTCGAGACGATCATCGCGCCGTAGAACTTTGTTACTGCTACATCAATTGGCCTTTGTTGAGCCACTATTTACTTCCCTCTGTGAATGATACACAAGCGAATCTTTGCTCCTTCAAGCATTGAATCTTAACTTAAATTTATCACGTCATTTTGGCTGTCTACACATCGTCGCACCCTTAAAGACTAAAAGGGTGAATCACTCAATTTAAGTTAGATATTTTTATGTTTTTCTGCTAGCTGAATTTCAAGTTGGATCTAGTAATTTTCCCAATATTCTAGTTCAAGAAATGTAAATTATCGGTATCAAACCGTCATTTCAAAGGGCTAGGTGCTGGAAGATCGAATGAAAAGGCACAACCTTGACTAGGCTAACTGCTAGTTTTAGGGACTATTCTAAAAGTATTCAGCACAGCAATTTGAAATGGTCAGATTCTCTGTTGATAAAAATCAGACATTGAAAGGTTTCTGCGTCAGCGCGTTCAGGATTTCTTGTGAAAATTTATTCAACACCATCGGAATTATTGCAGGTTCTCTGCATTGGGTTTAGAGGCTGACATGGTTGAAATTCCTGATTATCTGATTGAAAGATCTCGGGAAGCTCGTGCTCGTTTTCAAGGGACTGATGGAGGAGCTTCCGAATCATCTTCTGCGGTTGTCGAAACAACTGCATCTAGTGAGGAAACAACTCCTGCGGTAACGCAAACATCCGAACCTGAAATAGAGATAATCGAGCCTCCAAAACCAGTAGCTCCTTGGGTAATAGCTGCTCAAACTAGGAAAAAGATTCCTGTCTGGATGGCACCAGTTGCTCTTTTTCTTCCTATCTGGGCTTTTATGATCTGGGGCACTCTCGAGGAACCATCTTCGAATGATGAGGGTGTTATTGCTGCAGGCGGTGAAGTCTACAGTCAATGCGCCGCTTGCCATGGTGCCGGAGGCGGAGGCGGAGTGGGATATCAACTAAATGAAGGTGAGGTCATTAAGACCTTCCCAGATGTTGAAAGCCATATAGCTTGGGTAGTTAACGGATCGTCCTCAGCTGGAACTCCTTATGGTGACCCTGACCGTGAAGGCGGACAACGCATCTCTCAACAGCAAGGTGTTATGCCTGGATTCTCTTCATTAGGAGCTTTGCAGATTTTAGAAGTTGTCTTGTACGAGAGAGTTACCCATGGTCTTCAGTCTCCTGAAAGTCTTGAAGCCTACGTAATGTGGGCAGAGTCGGGAAATTTACCTATGTGGGAGTCAGGCATATCACCTCAGATGATTTCTGGGAGCTTCGCTGATTTCCTTGAGACAAATCCTGAAGCGCAAGAAGCTTACGAAGAAACAATAGAACAAGCCGCTGGCTGACTTTTCGTGCGATCATAGTAAGTGTGGTTGATCTAAGAGAATCATCGCAATGGAAAGAGCTAGAAGAGCACTGTTCTTCAGTGCGTGATCTTTCACTCAGAGAGTTGATTAATGACTCAAAGCGCGTGGAGTCTCTTTCGTTCGAACGAGATGATCTCTTCTTCGATTTCGCAAAGCAACATTTAACAGATGAAACCCTCCACTTACTAACTGATCTAGCCAGCCATGCTGGCCTTAAAGAAAAGATCACTGGGTTGTTTGAAGGAGAGATAGTTAACCAATCTGAAAAACGTCCAGCGCTCCACACAGCTCTCAGGATGTCACCAACAGCACAAGTTAATGTAAACGGCCAAGATGTAATCCCGCTTATTCAAGCCGCTCATGAAATGGCTTCAGACTTTGCTCTGAGAGTTCGGACTAAGCAGTGGTTAGGAGCAACTGGTCAACCAATATCTTCTGTCGTCAATATCGGCATTGGTGGCTCTCACCTTGGACCATACATGGCTTTTAAGGCGTTACGACCATATTGTGAGAACAGTATCGACTGCCGTTTTATCTCTAATCTTGACCCATCGGATCTTGACACAAATCTTTCTTATTTAAACCCAGAAACAACCCTGTTCATTATAAATTCAAAATCATTTTCGACCTCTGAAACGCTCACAAATGCTGAATCAGCTATGGAATGGATAGAAAAAGCTCTTGGAACAGATCCGCAGATACTCCGAAAACATTTTGTTGCTGTAACTGCTAATAGTGAAAAAGCAGAGAGCTACGGATTTCCTTCAGAAAATATTTTCCCAATCTGGGACTGGGTTGGGGGAAGATTCTCTATATCTTCAGCAACAAGTCTTGCCGTAATGATTGCTATCGGGCCTGATAATTTCAAGACGCTACTTGACGGATGCCGAAAGATGGATCAGCACTTTGAAACAGCGATATTTACAGAAAATATTCCGGTCTTAATGGGTTTAATAAGTATTTGGAACAGGAATTTTCTGGGACACCACAATCAGGCTGTCATCCCTTATGCGAATGATCTTGCATCCTTTCCTGCGTACTTAGAACAACTTGAGATGGAAAGCAATGGAAAGAATGTTGATAGCGAAGGAAACTTAATAGATTATGAAACTGGGCCAGCGATTTTAGGTGGAGTAGGAACTAATGCCCAGCATGCTATTTTTCAATTTCTTCATCAAGGGACAACTGTTATTCCTGTGGATTTTATAGCTTTTGCAAATCCATCTCCGACTAGAGGGAACATTGACAATGATGTTGTTTATCGTCAACACGAAGCCCTCGTTGCGAATTGCTTCGCTCAAAGTCAGGCACTTGCTATTGGCGAACCGAGAATAAAAGGACCATCATCTTCAGTTGGAAATCGTCCAAGTTCAACGATTTTGGCTGATCGTTTAGATCCGTTTACTTTAGGGCAACTTATCGCCTTGTATGAACATAAGGTTTTTACCATCGGTGCTCTTTTGCGGATCAATAGTTTCGATCAGTGGGGGGTTGAACTTGGAAAGTCGTTAGTTGACAATGTGGCTAGTGACCTTGCAGGAGTCCCTAGCAGCGTGGCGCATGACTCCTCTACTCGCTTTCTAGTAACTCAATACCACATGAGAAAAGACGTACCATAAAGGTAATGAGTTAGGAGTTGCTATTTGCAATTTCCAAAGCAGCCTCGTGAGCTATTTCTATCGTTTGGTCGATCACTTCATCTGTATGGGCGAGACTAGGGAATAACGCCTCATAAGGTCCCGGAGCTAAAGCAACTCCACGTGACAACATAGAATGAAAGAACCGTTTATATTGTCCATTTTCCGCAGCATTTTGCGCCTCATCAAAGTTTGTTGGCGATTGCTGAGTGAAAAAGATACTAAAAAGGGAACCTACATGCGGTAGGACAGCATCTATTCCAGCGTTAGCAAATGCTTCACCTAATCCCTTACTAAGTCGATTTGCAGTTATTTCCAGACGTTCGTAAGCACTATCGTCGAGCAGTCGAAATTGGGCGAGTCCTGCGGCTGTAGCAATTGGATTTCCCGATAGAGTTCCTGCCTGATAGACATCACCAAGAGGTGCTATGTTATTCATGATTTCTAATGAACCGCCGTATGCGCCCATTGGAAGCCCACCGCCGATTACTTTACCGAAACACCACAGATCGGGTGTTACCCCATACCATTGGGAAGCCCCGCCCCTAGCAATTCGAAATCCGGTAATGACTTCATCGAAGATCAGAAGTACCCCATGCCTGTCGCACAGGCTTCGTAATTCTTGTAAAAAATTTTCATTCGATGGAACCACTCCCATATTGGCAGGTACTGGC
>CABZWT010000002.1:0-59629 GCA_902529525.1 Actinomycetota bacterium | reverse complement strand
ACATTCCTTCTATGGAATATAAAGTTGACAGAATTTGATCCCCGTATCCGCCTCCCTGATCGATTACTCCACCATTGATAATTGCCATGAAGTTATCGCCTTTGGTAACAGCAGTTCTAGCACTCCCAACAATTGTTACGTTGGCTTGATCAGTCCGCCCTGAGGCTCCAAACGCGTTACTGACGTAGATACCAATAATTGCTCCGACTGAACCTACAGACGACGACGCCAACCAATTCGCTATTTCCTCACCTGTATAGTTTCTTTCCCAAGACGAGTAAGGATTGGCGAGGCCGTCAAATGTATCAATCTGCGCTGGCAGGTAGGGAATGTCGGGGCAGGGATGATTCGCTGCTGTGCAGAAAACATAAGCACCCGATTCGCTATGCCCACCATTAGACGAGCTGTAATAGGCGCTAATCGGACTTGTTCCATTAAGCAGAACCTTGTTTGCTGTAGCGTCTACTCCAGCTACCCAATTTGAAGCATTACTGGATGACTCGTGAGAGTAGCCAATGTAGTATTGGTCGTTGATTGTAGAGTACAGATCCCAAGGGAGGTCCCAGTTTTCATTGGACCTTCGGCTATTGATACGTGCCAAAGCGTAGCTTCTTCCAGCTATAGCCTGAGATTCTAAGGCCGCCGCAGGCCAACTCGGCGGTACTTCCGCAAGGCCATATAAATACTTTTCCATAGATAGATTCTCGAGAGTTAAGAAGATCCCATCACCTTCTAAGTCTCGTTCACGAATAACTAATCGGCCCCACTGGTAACTATTTCCAGAGGTTCCTACGTTCGTAAATTGACCGATTACAGCAGTGTGGACAGGTTCTCCTTCAACGAGGTCGATTGAAATTGGGCCATCCGCGCAGTGCTGTATATTTTCTGGTTGGGCATTCTCTATACAGTGGTCAATATTATCGGGAGTAGAGATTGAGATAATATCTGTTGAGCGAGTTACTGTTAGAACAGTTGCCGCTGGGATATTGGCGAATACATTGCCTGATGCGTTGATGAGGTCTACTGGCCCAGAAGTTGTAAAGGTAGCTCCCTCACCACTAAAGATGTGAACGCTTAGGTCATTTAAGGTTTCAACAACGGAGAGGGTTGTCCCTGGATAGTAGAAAGAGAGAATTTGTTCAGCAGTTTGGCCTCCGCCTCCTTCCTCAACAGAGAGAGCGCGACTGTATGCACCATATTGACTCATTCCGACCCCATGTCCCCAACCATGCCCTTCGATGCTGATAACAGAGGAATTGGTTGGGATGTCAGCTTGAACTGGAGTGGCGCTAATACCTAGCAGAGTTACTAGAGCTAGTAAGGGCACTCCTACGCGTCGGGGTAAGGAGTAACCAGTCTTTGATGTTTTGGTGAAAAATCTGGGTATACGCATGGTACTCCACTGTCCACCGCCCATATTAATAATTGCTGAAATTTACTCTAGATTCAAGCCAATGCGAGGGTTCTTGAAGATTTCGCTAGTAGTTCGGGCTACTGGCTCTGTTTACCTTGTTTGGTTCCCTTACGGAGGATCCGATTAGGAAGCCTAAACCCCAAGCAATATGCATAGTTGGGAATACCAGCATCAAGATAATCTTCTCGACACCGTTACTAGATTTTTGTATCAAAGAGGCTATTAAGACACATATTAAATAGCAGCTAGGGACGAGTAGTCCCCACAGAGAAAAGGAGGCAGCTAGCGTTATGCCCAAAATAATCCCAATGATCAAGGCTGGTGGAAGGACCTGTCTTATTTTGATTGATGTAGGGTGAAGCTTCAATACCGCCCGTTTCCACTGACCATATTGAAAATACTGGCGGAATAAGGCACGTAATGAGGGTCTAGGCTTATAACGCACAACAAGGCTTGGGTTAAACCAAACAAGACGGCCACTTTCGCGAATGCGTATGTTGAGCTCATAATCCTGGTTTCGAATCAATGTTTCGTTAAACCCGCCAAGTTCACGGAAAGCTTTTTTCTCATAAACGCCGAGGTACACGGTGTCTGTCGGGCCCTCTTTCCCGCCATAGTGGAATTTGGAATTTCCAACTCCAAATCTAGAAGTCATCCCTATCGCTATAGATCGTTCAACTCGTGAGCTTCCTTCGGCTTTTTGTATTCCGCCTACGTTTGCTGCTCCTGTTCGTTTGATCGTTTGGATTGCTTCCTGAATATAACTTTCTTCTAGCTCACTCTGTGCGTCGACCCGCACAAGAAAATCTCCAGAAGCTAGAGAGGCAGCAGTGTTCAGTGCGCTTGCAGTTTTTCCAGAAGGGTTAGGAACGACTTTTACTCGGGGATTTGTGATTTCCAGTTCTTTTGATATTTTTTCTGTGTCGTCAGTAGAAGGGGCAACTCCTAGGATGATTTCCTCCACATCTGTGTATGTTTGATTCAGGACTGAATCAACGCTTGCACGTAAGTGCTCGCCATTGTCTCTGACTGGAATAATTACGCTGACTGAAGGTTGCTGGTCCATAGTTTGATCAAGTTCGTCCAATAAAAATTACCCATACGGTTCGTATCAGGATTTGTAAATCGAGTATCGGCGACCAGTTCACTAGGTATTGGAGATCGTGTCCTAGTTTATAACTTGGGTCAGTGTGGTAGTGGCCGGAAACTTGGGCTAAACCTGTTATTCCTGGAGGGATATCGTGTCTTCTCCCGTATCCAGGTATTAGACCCTCGTATTCTTTTGTAAAGTCTGGGCGCTCAGGCCTTGGCCCAATGATGGACATTTCTCCCTTAAGGACGTTTATGAATTGCGGAAGTTCGTCGAGCCTAGACCTGCGGACCCAATTTAAGCCGGTGATGACTCGTGGGTCATCTTTTTGTGCTTTGACAGTGCCTGTATGGCCTTCTGCGTTGTGGCGCATAGTTCTGAATTTCAGCATATTAAAGGTGGAACCAAATTTTCCAACGCGTTCCTGCTTGTGGATTATTTTCTTCCCTGCGATTATCCGAATGTATGTTGCCATCAACAAGGTCACCACCAATATTGGGATGGATAACACAAGCAGATAGATGCACTCGGTAAAAATTTTAAAGTGGGATCTGGAAGCCGATAGAGTATGAGCTCTGAGTGAGGTGAAGGGCATTCCGGCAATTTGAATGCTCCTGCGAAGTCCTAGAAGCGTATCTGATGGAAGTATTTGCTGGAATACCCCCACCATTTTTAATTCAAGATCTTCCAGCGGTTTTGGATAGATATCGCTAAGAAGGCCGCTAGTCAATAACAGCACGTCAGTGGCTTGTCGAGATGCAATTTCGCTTGAAAGTTGGGATGTAGAACTGAGTTCCCCCACGACTACGAGCTTAGACCCGCATTCTTTGATGTGTTCTTTCCCCATGTTGATATCTGTTTCAGAGCCAACCAAGATGACTCTTGGAGTGCCATAACGTTGCACTCTCACTTTGCCGGAGAGCCACCGATTGAAAGTAACTCCGAGTGATCCGAATACAAATAGAATGAGAAGATTGCCCCTAGGCATTAGGTAGTAGTCAGTGATTAGCGCGATAGCTGCAGCAAGTAGAATAGCGATAGAAGTTAGTGCTGTAACTTTAGGAAGCCAGAGCTTTGCGCCGATACGAGGAGCGTTATCGTATAGTTCACCAAAGTAATATATAAGTAAATGGAGGGCTGAGGCGACAAGAAAGCCAACGAGGTAAGTTGAGAAGCCTTTGGGCCAATTTGTTCCGAATCTTAATAGAACTGATCCGAACAAAACCATCATTAAGACTACAAAATCGGCATAAACGAGAATGCGTATCCTTTTAAATCGCCCTTTTCGTCGAACCGTGTTTTCTGAGAGAGGATATGGACTGGTTGCAGTGGCGTCTAGTTTTTTAGTCGTCATAGTCTTTTGCTCTGATTACTTAATTTATTTAAGTTTAGGGCCAATTGATTCGTGCGTTGCTCCAAAGATTTCTTTATGGGTTGTTTGAACAGTGACTTCCTAGGATGCGGTTCAATCCATATCGATGATTAACACCACATCTCCTGCGCCAACAGAGTCCCCAGCTGTTACATTGATTTCCGCTACTTTTCCAGCAACATCGCTTGTTACGTTATTTTCCATTTTCATAGCTTCAAGGACTATGAGAACTTGTCCGGGAGTGACTTCATCACCTACCTGGACTTCGACCTTAACGATAGTTCCTTGCATCGGAACTGAGATCTTCCCATCTCCACCTCCTGAGCTCCCTGATGATGAGGTTGCGCGCCTCCTTGTTCCTTTCGAATTTTCAGGGACCCACATCGAAACATTGAATTGTTTTCCATCTACTTCTATCACTGCAGAGCGCTCGGCCAATTCGGTTTCATCGTCTAGGTCTGCTAAGTCCAGAGTTGTGATTGACGAAAGGTCTAGCACCTCCTCGACCCATTTGGTTGAATGTTGCAAATCAGCGAAATCTGTGTGGGTAAGAATAGCCCGATCAGCAGGAATAGTTGTGTGGAGACCGCTGATTTCAAATTCATCCAACGCCCTTACGGTTCTGGCTGTTGCAATTTCTCGATTTTCTCCCCAACAGACAAGCTTCCCTATGAGGTTGTCATAGAATTGGCTGATCTCGTCTCCCTCTTCGTAGCCTCCATCCCATCGCGTTCCGAAACCGGAAGGAACTTTAAATTTTTTAAGCTTTCCAGGGCTAGGGAGGAAAGCACCCCCTGCAGGGTTCTCGGCATTGATTCGGACTTCAATAGCATGTCCGCTTATCTCTATGTCTTCTTGAGAGAATTGAAGTTTCTCTCCTTGAGCTACTAGTAGCTGTTGTCGAACAAGGTCAATACCAGTAACCATTTCAGTTACAGGATGCTCAACTTGTAGTCTGGTATTCATCTCGAGGTAATAAAAAGCACCGTTTTCGTATAGGAATTCTACTGTCCCAGCGTTTACGTAATCGCACCCTTCGGCTACTGCTACAGCAGCTTCACCCATTGATACTAGGACGTCGGGCTCAATGCCGGAGGCGGGTGCTTCCTC
Organism: Actinomycetota bacterium; assembly: GCA_902529525.1. GTDB lineage: Bacteria > Actinomycetota > Acidimicrobiia > Acidimicrobiales > UBA8592 > UBA8592. Next base: position 54,643 of record CABZWT010000002.1, on the reverse strand, counting down.
AATCAGTTTTTGATGGCGTCGTTGTGCTGAGCAATCTCTAGTACCAAGGTGCAGCGTGTTGCCATGAGAGTCGGCGAGAACCTGAACTTCTATATGTCTGGGTTTCGTCAAATAGCGTTCCATGTATAGTTCGCCTCTTCCGAAGTAAGCCACTGCTTCTCGTTGAGCGGAATCAATAGCTCCCTCAATTTCTTCTTCGCTATGAACTACTTTCATACCCCGGCCACCACCACCATATGCAGCTTTAATTGCTATTGGGTAGCCATGCTCTTTTGCAAACTCGATCACTTCTGAACTGTTTTCGATAAAGTCGGTTGTTCCCGGCACGCCGCTTACGCCGACTTTCTCTGCAGCTAGTCTTGCGCTAATTTTGTCTCCCATAACGCGAATTGCATCTGATGAGGGTCCGATAAATGTGACTCCTTTTTCAGTTATCTGCTCAGCGAATTCTGCGTTTTCTGAAAAGAAGCCATACCCGGGATGGACCGCATCAGCTCCAGATTTCTCTATGATTGCAAGAATCTTAGGTATGTCTAAGTAGCTCTCAGCTGCCGTGCTCCCACCAAGGGCATAAGCTTCATCTGCTAATCGAGTATGGAGGGCGTTTCTATCGAGATCAGAGTAGATAGCGACTGACTGAATTCCGAGTTCGCGACATGCACGAATTACTCGAACAGCAATTTCTCCTCGATTAGCAACAAGCACTTTTGTAAACATTCGTCTAACGTTACAGAATATGAACTCGAAAGAAACGGATAACCCAAAAGCCACTGAAAAAGATCCTGTTTTTGCGCGAGGGGAGTATTTGACGAAAGCCCTAAAAAGTAAGGGTTTTACTTCGGTTTCGTGGATTGGAGAGACTGGATCGACAAATGATGACCTTTTAGAAAAAACTTCCGGTATTGATACTGGTGGACGGGTTTTGATAGCTGATTTTCAAACTTCTGGGAAAGGCCGATTTGATCGCAAGTGGGTTGCTGAGATTAACTCTGCTCTTCTTATGTCAGTAAGCTTCTCAGCTGATGCGGAGAAGGTTAATTTGGGAGTGTTTGCTTCTGGTATCGCAGTGGCATCTTGTGCGGCTTTGCGTTCTCTTGGTTTTGAGCAGGTGCGAATTAAATGGCCGAACGACATAGTGGTGGAAACCTCGTCAATTGGTGGGCAGGAAAAATTGGCTGGAGTACTAGCGCAGTCTAAGTTGGTTCGGGCCAGAGCTTCCGTTGTTGTTGGAATAGGTATAAATGTTCATCCAAGCAGTATTCGTGATGTTGTTACCGAAAGGGGGGTTGTCTCTCTTTCAGATTTAGGTAAACCTCCCGATCGAGTCCACCTTGCAGAAGTTATTCTTTCAAATCTGGGCGATTTAGACTTTCAAAGCCCGGAGCTCTGGGAAAATTACAGGAGATTGTCAGGGACCATTGGGCAAGATGTTCGGGTCACAACTCATAAAGGCGTTCTTGAAGGAAAAGCAAAAGATATTACACAGTTTGGTTCTCTTTTGCTCGAAGATCATGGAGGGGTAGTTCATGAAGTGATTTCTGGAGACTTGGTTTCGCTTAGGCCCCTATAAACTTGCGAAGGTGCACTAAATAAGTTTATGAAAGGGGCTACTTTTACTCAATGGCTACAACGCGTCAACCACGTCCACGAAGAACTTGGATTCAAAGGATCTGCATCTTCTTTCTTGTTGTTGCCTTTTTCGGATCATCGTTATCAGCCGCCCTTCTGGCATATGCGAAAGACACTGTTAGTAGTATCCCGCGAACAGCATTTGGAAATATTCTGACACAAGAAACGACTGGACCTGTTCTATCTGAAAACCTAGAGGGCGTCGAAACTTCTGACCCTATAGAGAACCTTGAACGAGAAACAATCAATTTTTTTATCATTGGCACTGATTCGGTAGCTTCTCTTCCCGAAGGTCACAGACTGCGGGAAACTCGATCAGCGGCTCAACTTTTAACAGATACTCTCATCGTTCTTCGGCTAGACACTGGAGAATCGTCTGATGGAGGAGCAGGGACTACGGATGTGTCTGTTGTGTCCATACCCCGAGACCTCTGGGTTCCAATATCAGGGTATGGAGGAGAGCACCAGAAAATTAACAGCCTCCTTGCATTTACCGGGCCACAAACATTGGTGCAAACGGTTAGAGACTACTTTGCAATCCCAATTCACCATGTAATCCAAGTCGACTTCAATGGATTTCTCGAACTATTCGAAATTATTGGCGGGTTAGATGTTTATATTGAATTTCCCATAAAAGATAAAAAAGCTCAGTTATCCATTGAGGAAACCGGTTGTGTATCGCTTACCCCTGAACAGGGATTAGGAATAGTTCGAAGCCGAACAATGCAGGCATTTATTCAAGAAGAGTGGCGGGAGGTCGATTCGCTAAGTGATCTTGATCGCATGGATCGCCAACAGGACTTCCTTATTCTTGCCTTACAGCAGGCGTTCGATTCAGGCTTCAGAGACCCAGGGAAGATAAGAAATGTTATAGAAGATGTCTTCAGAGGGGGATACCTCACCTTAGATGACCGGATGACTCCTGAGGACATGATTGACTTGGCAAACAGGTTCAGCAGGTTTGATGCTAATGCCCTAAATAGGTACACCCTTCCAACATTTTTTGATTGGGACGGCCCCTATTCAATTCTCCGTCTTTACGAGGCAGAAGCCCAAATTATTCTTGATGTCTTTCGTGGGGACCAAACTGAGAAAAGTTTCGGGATTACTCTTCTTAATGGAACTGGGATTACCGGAGAAGCAAAGCGAATATCTAATGATCTAGTCGCAGCTGGATTTCGCGTCGCAGAGACCGGAAACGCCCCATCATTCGATTTTGAACTAACCACTATTTACTTCGATGCTTCTCAAAAAGATTCAGCTCTACTTCTTCAATCCCACTTGCTTTCAGGAGCTGAACTTATTCAGCGAGATGCTCAGACAGGCAAGGGGATAGAGATGGTGTTTGGCAGAGACTATTCTGGTGTTTCAGATACGCAACTTGAGCTGGAGCCTCAAGAGGAAATTACTTTAGGGCTATCTAGCCAAACTGATGCCGGCATTTACGCGGGTGCTGACAACGAAGAAAGTCAAGAAAGCTCCATTCAGTTCGATGACTCCGTAGTTCTTTCAAGCAGCATTTCGGATGATTACAGCTCAGTAGCGTACTCCCAAACACGCCAAGGTGAAGAAGAGGAGATTCAAGCAGCTTTGGAAAGAGCTGGGCAGATACGCGGTTGTTAGCTCGAATTAGGCAAAAAGTAAGGAAATTTCTGTTTTTTTACAGGTTTTTTTAAAGAACCAGCGGTTGGTGTGCCTTATTTTCGTCTAGGTCCACTACCGTATTGGGACATGGGTAAGGCATCATCTGCAAAAAAGATTGCTCGCGCTGAGCGTGCCGGAGCTACTTCTGGCCCAAGTGAACGCCGCGCCCTCGGGTTTCCCGCAGCGGTAGCACTTGTCATTGTCTTAGGGCTATTTCTAGTTATTTTTGCTCGGGCCACTCGTGATGCAGAAGTCACTCCGACTCTTCAGGATCACTGGCACGCAGCATACGGAGTTTATGATTGCGTTTCGAACTCCTTCCTGCCAGTGTTTCAAAGTGAATTCGATCCAGAAGGGATCCATTCACATCAAGATGGGATAATCCATATTCACCCGTTCACTTCTTCTGTGACTGGCAAGCAGGCTCGTTTGAGCGTATTTATGAATGCGATGGGAGCAGAGATTACTGAAGAAGCGTTAGTTCTGCCAGGCAATCAGTCCTTAGAAGCAGGGGTTAATTGCGGGGGAGAGGAAGCAGTGATTCAAGTTGTTCGGTGGGCGAATGCTTTTGAAGGTGGAGACCCCGCTGAGGTCTACACCGAGAATTTAGGAGATGTTAGATTCTTAGCTGATCTTGAGGCCTTTGCTATCGCGAGGGCACCGCTCGGAGCAGATATCCCTATGCCTGACAGAATAGACACCCTTGAGGGAGTCACTGGACAAAACCGAGATGACATCACAAAACCAAATACATCAGATATACCCGGTCCTCAAGACTTTGGAACCGAAGAAGAGTAATTCCATTCTTAACCTTCCTTGGGCTGATCCGATTCTGAGTTGGAGCGGTAGATGACAGAAAAGACGCTTGTTATAGCCAGTGGATATTTTAGCCCCTTGCATTGTGGGCATTTAGACTATTTGGAGGCTGGGGCGTCCTTAGGAGATCGTCTAATAGTTATTGTGAATAATGATTTACAGCAAAAAAAGAAAAAAGGTAAAGTGATTCTTCCGCAACAAGACAGACTCCGTATCGTGAAAGCACTTTCGATAGTCGATGAAGCTTGTGTGGCTATTGATGATGATTCGTCAGTTAAGAAGACTATCGAGTCTATTGCTCTCAAAAACCAACAATTTAATTTGATATTCGCTAACGGTGGTGACAGAAATCAGCCTTCGGATATACCTGAAGTGGACGTTTGTAGGGAGCATAAGATACAGCTCATATTCGGTGCTGGGGGCTCTACGAAAAGAGATTCGAGTACTAGAATTAATTCAGAACTAGGGATTGAATAGTCTAATCATCGAAATAAGTCGTCTTTGGGGTCCCGAATTAGGCTTTCCCTAACACTTCCTTCGCCAAACCAGCTGGGATCCCCCCCACGCACTATTGCAACAGGGATGCCCGAGGATTTGCCCATCACTAGTTCTGCGGCGCTAGCCAACTCATCAACTAATGCAACCTCGGTTACTTGCATCTCCCTCCCTAAGGCATCTGGCTCGCCACGAAGGTCAAGAATGGGAGTGATCCCAGCTGACCCTATTGCTACATCAGTCAACCCTTTCCGCCACGGTCTGCCGAATGTGTCGGAAATGATTATGGCTACGTTGAAGCCGTACCTTCCTTTGAGGCCATCCCGCAATCGCTGAGCTGAGCGGTCACTGTCCTCTGGTAGGAGAGCAGCTTGACCTTTCTCGACGTTAGATAGATCGATGCCGGCATTAGCACAAACGAATCCATGCTTAGTTTCGCTAATAATAAGCTCACCTCTTCTTCTAAGAATTCGAACAGATTCCTTTTCAACAAGGGGTTTATGGCTAAGCGGATCAGTGGGGTCAATTGCTACGAGTTGATTTTCGGCTTTAGAAATAATCTTTTGGGTGACAACTAGAATGTCACCTGATTCGATTTTTCCACATTCGCCAAGCATGCCGATAAGATCATCTCCTGGCTTAATCTTTGGTAATCCGTGTATTGGGAGAATTTCAAGATTCATTCTTTTATAACCTCCGGAAAAAAGGTAGAGAGTATAGTAGAGCATAATTTTGCTGACTTCATTTGGTCTGGGATCACAGTTTCTGTTGCTATACATTTAAGGCCAAGTTTTTCAATAGCTGCTATATGTTCAGTATCTGCTTGATCTAAAACAAATTTTGAAGCTAGGTCTTGATAGATCTTCGCAATACCTTCGGGAGATACTTCATGTCCTAGATCGAGGAGCATCCTATCAGCTGGCCCTTTAAGCGCTTTTCCATTAATGATTCCAGAAACTGCGACGGTTGAGTCTCTTTTCTGTTGAAGAGCTTCTGATACTCCTGGCACTGAAAGAATAGGACTGATGGAAACGATTGGGTTGGACGGAGCAATGATTATTGCTGAGGCACTTTTAATTTCATCAATCACATTCGGTCCCGGTGTAGCATTTTCGATTCCTTTGAAATGAACTTCTGTGACTTTGAGATTGTGCTGATGGCGAACAAAATATTCTTGAAACTCCATTTCTCCCAAATCCGATGTTGTAACAAATGTCTTTACCGGATCGTCACTTACAGGAAGGATATTTACTCTAACTTTGAGGCTCCTTGCAATTTCTTCTGTGACAGCAGTAAGGGATGCTCCTTGGAGAAGACGATGCGTCCTATACATGTGCGTCCCTAAGTCTTTATCTCCTAGCTGAAACCAGTCAACGCCGCCATACCTGGAGATCATGTCCATGGCATTCCAGCTCTCATCAACTAGCCCCCATCCTCTTTGGGGGTCTATTTCTCCAGCGAGTGTGTAGGTCACAGTATCAAGATCAGGGGATATATGTAAGCCATGAAGATCGGTATCGTCAGCAACGTTTACTATTGCTGTAATTTCTGATGGATCGATTACTTTTACTAAGCCGTTTAGTAGCTTTGCAGCTCCAACTCCGCCAGATAAAACAACGACTTTCCTTCTTATCGTTGATTTCACGCTAGACCTTTAAGTCTTCCCTCGAGTAGAGCCATATCAGCATCGACCATCATTGTAACAAGCTCCTCAAAAGTAGTTTTTGGAGCCCATTGAAGTTTGGAAGAGGCCTTTGAATAGTCGCCTACGAGGAGATCTACTTCTGCAGGTCGAAAAAATTTCTCATCAACTTCGACGTGGTCCTCGTAGGTTAAGCCCAGATGTTCGAAAGCTACCTGGCAGAATTCTCTTACACTATGGGTCTCTCCTGTGCAGATAACGTAATCGTCAGGCGAGTCTTCTTGCAGCATTAACCACATAGCCTCTACATAATCTCCGGCAAATCCCCAATCCCTTTTTGAGTCTAGATTCCCAAGGGCAAGTTTGGTCTCAAGTCCTAATTTAATGGAGGCAGCTCCGTAGCTAATCTTTCTTGTTACAAACTCCAATCCACGTCGTGGGCTCTCGTGGTTGAAGAGAATACCACTAGAAGCATGCAAATTGTAGCTCTCACGGTAGTTGACAGTTATCCAATGCCCGTAAACTTTTGCTACTCCATACGGGCTTCGCGGATAAAACGGTGTGCCCTCATTCTGGGGAACTTCTGCTACCTTCCCAAACATCTCGCTAGAGCTTGCTTGGTAAAAGCGAGTCGAAGGGTCAACATTTCTAATCGCATCAAGTATCCGAGTGACGCTTAACGCAGTGGTTTCACCAGTGAGGACCGGTTGGCCAAATGACGTTTGGACAAAAGATTGCGCAGCGAGGTTATATACCTCATCTGGGTTGTGCTCCTTAATAGCCTCAATTAAAGATATTTGATCCAGTAGGTCTCCATTTACGAATTGAATCGCGCCTTGTATGTGGGCTATCCGCTCATAATTTACAGTGCTGCTCCTACGCACCATTCCTATGACGTCGTACCCCTTATCCAATAGGGATTCAGCAAGGTATGACCCATCTTGGCCGGTGATTCCTGTTATGAGTGCGGTAGGCATTTGTCTTCCTAACTGTTCAAGTCAATCAAAGATTGTGTTGACTCAATGATGTCTTTGATGGTTCTTTCAAATTCCACTATGGGTTCCCAGCCAGTATGGGACTTAATCTTGGTATTGTCACCTCGAAGTACTGGAATATCCGAGGGGCGTTGAAGAGAAGCATCGGGCACAAGGTCGATCGTGCATCCGGAAGCTGTCATTAGAGCTTGAGCTAACTCTCCGATTGAGCGATCTTCGCCAGAACAAACATTGTATGATTCCCCCGAGACCCCATTAGCGATAATTGATCGATATGCGCGAACTACATCACGAACATCCGTAAAGTCCCGTCTAGTGTCTAGCCTTCCTACCGGTATGCTCTTTCTGCTATCTTTCTTTGCTTGTAAAATTCTAAGCGCTAAAGCTGAGGTGACAAAGTTTATGTTCTGGCCAGGCCCAAAATGATTAAATGAACGGGCGCACATTACTTCTAGTCCTCGCGATGCTTCGTAGATGCTGATCATCTCTGCTGCAGCTTTGCTCACAGCGTATGGTGAAGCTGGTGCAAGGGGGAGCGATTCGTCTATCGGTAGCCTTTCATGCGGAACTTTTCCATACACTTCAGCACTAGAGATAGTTAGAACTCTCTCTACGCCTGCTTGACGGCATGCAGATAAAACATTTAACGTTCCTTCCGCGTTTATCCTAAAAGTTGTTGCCGGAGCGTCCCAAGAAGCTCCAACATCAGCCTGCCCCGCAAGATGATAGACAACTTGAGGTTGCGCAGAAAGTATCAATTCATCCATTTCACTTTGATCTAAGAGGTCTGGTCCTCCATCGGAGATATCGGTAGTTAAAACATCGTCGCCGCAATCTGAGAGGTGATCAGCAAGGTGTTTTCCTACGAATCCGGAACCACCTGTAATCAGAGCTAACACTTTTTTTTCAACAAATAAGGCACAGGTGAATTGTACTCCATCTAAATTCAGGATCTATATGGGAAAAATCTACTTTTTTAAGGAAAATTGATTTAATTTTGTAATTTTTTACAGGAAATATCTTCTCAAGGCGTCAGGGTACATGCTGAACTTCGTTTTGGCGGTTAACCTTCGCCACTGTGGAACATTCTATTTCGACAGAGGTTAATTCAGCTGAGAATGCTGTTGCATTCCCACCGGTTGACATTGTCGTAGTCGCCCACAACCCAGATGAATGGTTTGGAGATGTTCTTAATTCGTTTGCAATTCAGGATTATCCAGACTTTAACGTAGTTGTTCTTACTACAGGCGAAGAAAGCCAAATGCGGAATTTCGTTCACGAATACATGCCCCAAGCACAAATACGCGCTGTTGAACCTGATCACGGTTATGGAAGAAACTTAAATTCGGTTTTTGCTCTAGACACTAATTCAGCATTTTTCCTGTTTTGCCATCATGATGTTGCCCTCGCTCCGGATGCGCTGAGATTAATGGTCGAAGAGTCTCTGAGGTCGAATGCTGGAATCGTAGGGCCCAAAATAGTTAACTGGGATCGCCCCGACGAATTGCTTGATATTGGTTACTCTGTTGACAAGCTTGGTTTTCTAGTCTCAAGAATTGAACCTGGAGAACTAGATCAAGAGCAGCATGACTCTGTCTCTGATGTTTTCATGGTTTCATCAACAGTCGCATTGGTCCGCTCTGATCTGTTTCAAGCTCTTTCAGGGTTTGATGAAGAAATAGGAATGGTTGGAGAGGATTTAGATTTATGTTGGAAGGCGCATTTAGCTGGGGCTCGAGTTTTAAACGTTCCTCTAGCTCTAGCTCGTCATCGTGAGGAGAAGGGGAAATATCGAACGGATGGAGAAGAAGAAAAGTATAGGGAACGTCATCGCCTCAGAGTGGTTCTAAGTAGTTACGGCCTCCTTCATTCTCTGGCTATTCTTCCGCAAGCGTTTTTCCTCTCTATAATTAGGGCGTTTGGATCGTTACTGGTAGGTGATTTAGCCCGTGTTCGGGTGCTGCTTGGTTCCTGGGCGTGGAATCTTTTGCGTCCGCGTAGCCTTTTAGCGAGAAGAAAGAGGGTCAAAGCTGTTCGTCGCCTTCCTGATGGAGAGATACGATCTTTGCAATCTCAGGGTTTCGCTATAGTAAAGGCTTTCTTCAAAGATCAGACAAACGAGCAAAACCGTGCTTCGGGAATGGTGCAAGATCGGCTTAAACGTTTTATAGAAGCTATGCGTGAAGGGCCGTCAAGAGCTTCAGCTGTTTTTATTGGGCTTTCAACCCTCGTTTTCTTTTTTGGTAGCCGGCATTTGATTACTCGAAAAGTCCCTGTTGTAGGGGAACTCGTCCCATTTGATCTAAGTATTGGAGAATGCTTTTCCCTGTGGTTCTCCAACTGGTGGGCAAGTGGAATTGGTAATGAATCTACCAATCCAACGGCTCTGGGGATCACAGGATTGCTGGGGGTTTTCTCATTTGGCTCAATGGGGCTTCTTAGGCTCATCCTTACACTTGGGATGCTTCCAATAGGAGTGGCTGGAGTTTGGTGTTTTCTTAAACCATTTAATTCACCATGGATTAGAGTTGCGGGAGCTTCCATATACTTTGCATCCCCCGTGCCCTATAGCGCATTACGATCAGGTTCATGGAGTGCACTCATCTTATATGGGACACTTCCATGGCTACTTGTATATTTGTCTCAAGCAGGAAGACTTTCGCCATTTGGACCTGTAGGAGGGCCTAGGGGAAGAAATGTTCTTCCATCTAACTGGCTGCGTGAAGCTTCAGGTTTAGGGATCCTAATTGGTTTCATGATTGCATTTGTTCCATTTGCTGGTATTGAAATTCTTGTAATTGTTTCCGCAATTTTTATAGGTTCGCTATTGTCGGGGTGGCCTTCAGGAACTTTTCGGTTAGTGAGTGTCCTTAGTTTGGGTGCAATTATTGCCGTTGCACTTAATCTTCCATGGCTAATCGACAGCGTTGTGTTTGACCCATCTTGGAAATGGTTTGTCGGTACGCGTCCCACGTCTAGCATCTCTGGCGGCCTCTCTGATTTTCTCCGCTTAGAGTCACATAACGTAGGTAAGTCTATTTTCGGATGGGGGTTTTTAGCTATGGCAATAGTCCCTCTCCTTTTAGCAAAAGGTGAACGTTGGGCTTGGGCTATACGAAGTTGGGTTATGTATTTGGGCGGCGTCTCGGTACTTTGGGTCGATAAGAATGAACTGCTTAATATACCTTTACCGAGGCCAGAAGTTCTCTTGGCGCCAGCCTCACTTGGGTTAGCTGTCGCTGGTGCTATGGGGGTTGGAGCACTTCAGCGAGATCTGCAGACCTACCGCTTTGGGTGGAGGCAATTAGTTCCTGTCAGCGCATTAGTTGCTTTTGCATTGGTGGTTCTACCTGTGTTTGGAAATTCGTTCTCAGGAGATTGGGGAATGCCTAACGATGAACTGAATCAAGTTCTGGGGCTTCAAGAAAACGAAATGGATTATAACGGACGAGTGTTGTGGGTTGGACATGATGATTTGCTCGCTGCTTCAGGCGAATCCTTTGGTGAAGGTCTAACGCTTTCGGTTACTGCTGATCTCGAGTCTTCATTTCTTGACAGATGGGATTCAGGGCAGGATGTCGGTGAACCTCTGCTGGAGGAGGTGATGAATTTAGCGATCAATGGCGGGACTGCAAAGCTAGGCCGCTTGCTTGCCCCTTTCGGAGTTAGCGACATAGTCCTAGTTAGCCGCTCCTCTCCTTTGCCTTCGAAGGGCCAAATTGAAACAATACCCTCATCAGTTGAATCAGCTTTAGGTCGCCAACTTGACTTGATTAGGGTAGAAGCTTCGCCTGGAATAGTCCGATATAGAAACGTTTCAGCTATTCCTGTTGCAGCGATTTTGCCAAATGGGCAAACAGTTGGGAGAACACTCAGATCTTTTGCCTCTGATCCATCACCAGATAGTGGAATTGAGGCACCATCCTATGGTTCACCCATCTCATCATTTGAAGGTTTTGTCGAGGACAGTTCAGAGATTTTTCTCGCAGCTCCTTTTGGTAGCTCATGGAAGCTTTCAGTTGATGGAGTTGAGATCAAGCAACAAGTCTCTCTTGAGTGGGGTATGGGATTTGACCCAAACACGCCAGGAGAATTTAAATTATCTCATCAAACCCCCTCGAGCCATAAGACCGTAATTTCCCTACAGGCATTGCTTTGGGTCTTAATACTTCTTGGCTATTTAAGATCAAGTGTCGGAGCAGAGAGGACCTCGTTATGAAGGTGACTCGGTGGCCTGCGTTGCTAGTATTTACCGCACTTATCTTCGGTGGAATAATTTCGAGCACTTCACAAGATTTAGTGGAGGAGCCAGCAGGCATAGGGCGTGTTATCAGTTCAGCCGTTGGCTTAGAATCTGATTTGGTTTCAATCTGGTATTGCATTTCAGGCACAGTTGGAGGGGCAGGTATTGCAGATCATGAGGTGATTCTCGGAAATAAATCGGACAAAATTGCTGAGGTGGCGCTAACTGTCACACCAGTTCTAGCGCCACAAAGAAATTCCTCTGGAGATGATCAGGATAGAAAGAAAGCTGCTCCTGAGGTCATCCAGATTGAGAGAATTCAAACTAGTGTTGAGATTCCTCCGAGATCAGTTGAGACGGTAGTGGTAGCCGATCTTCCCCAAGTTGCTGGAGAGTTTGCTTCGGTAATGCTTGAGTCAAATGTAGGAGATCTTATAGTTGAGCATCGTGTCGTTGGGGACACTGGAGAGTCTCAGTCGAACTGCCAATCCGATGCATCTACAGAATGGTACTTTGCTTCGGGTACAACTCGAGATGAAGCACGTGAAATTATCTCAGTATTTAATCCATTTGCTGATAGTGCTGTAATTGATATGACCTTTGTAGCTGATGGGCGAGTTCGCAGGCCCGACTCATTTAGTGGTCTTGTGATTCCACCGAAGACGCTCTTACCCGTAGACATTACAGGTGCAGTGACGTTGTCAGACGTTGTTAGTGCAGAAGTACGTGCTAGGACCGGACGTGTGGTTGCAGAACGCTTGCTCATTTTTGGTGATGAGTTTACGCCGAATGGCTTGAGCATTGAAGCCGGTTCGCCGAGCTTGGCCCCGATTTGGGTTTTCCCTGGGGGAGTCGATAGCACTTTGCCCTCATCGATTCAGATATTTAATCCTTCAGAGATAGAAAGAGTAAATGTCGATATAGAGATATATTCTGACTTTAAAGACTCTTCCTTTATTGAGCCGGTGAGTATAGAAGTGGGCCCAGGAACTACTGAGACAATAGTTCTAGGAGGTGAAGGGGCCTTAAATATCTCGCGCAGTGCATATGATTTAACTTCTCGAATACCTTCGGGGTCACCGCACTGGATTGTTGTGCGCGTAATTTCTGGACCTTCAATTGTCTCAGAGCGCTTCGTTTTTTCTGATGGGTCTTTCCCGCAGATGACGGCATCAGGGTTTGGGGTTGATGTGATGGCAGATTCACATAATTTCATTTCATCTGAAGGTGATGAGCTGGTTGCTATATCGCACACCTCAGATGATCGACTGGTTCAGCTTAAGCTACTGGCATTCAGTGGTGGGGAGTTATATGAGTCCCTTCCCTTTGAAATTTCTGCAGTTTCTCGTAAGGTAATTAACCTTAATCAGTTTGGTATTCCTGCGGATTCTGTTATTGAGTTGATTTCCTCAGAACCGGTGCTTGTGGAGAGATATATCGGGTCGAGTAAGGGCGGGTATTGGACACGGGTTTTGCCTGCGGCATCTTCATTAAGTGAACCTTACGTCCCTTTGCAATAGGTTCTTAAAAGGGAATTTATAAAATCGACATTGAAATATCTTGCGGCTCTCTAAAGGGTCGAAATTAAATTTTCAATCAAATCATTAGGTGGAACACCTGCATATGACCAGATTACGACACCTTCTAAGTTGGCGATAAGGACGATGGGAACTGAGTTAATTGCGTATCGAGTATGGAGGTTCTTCTCCTGAGGGAAGCTTACCTCTTGAATGTGAATTGAATTCAGGGGGATGTCGCTGAGGATCTCCCGAACCTGTATGCAGGAGGAACAAGATTCGGATGAGAAGAAAACCAGCAGCCACTTCATGCCAGGCATTTCAAAATCGTTTCGATCTACTTGAATTGGAAGGGAGCTTTTGGGTACTGAAGGGCTATCGGTTCGTCTGTTGTTGGCGATGTAAGCGACGCTGATTGCGAAAGCCCCTAGAAGGAGAACCAGAATTGAGTTAAGTAGCATTGGGCTTGAAGAGGGTTGGACTGTTTATGAAGGTTCCTTAGATTCTGTTGGGCTGCTATAGCTCTGTAAAGCAGGTATCTCAGCTGTTTTGGGCCCAGAGGAGTTTTCGGATTCGGTGGTTTCCTGTCCGGATTCCAATTCTTCTTCGTTCAAAATCTGTTTTACATCTTCTGAATCAATAGTTTCATGCTCTAGTAGGGCAGAAGCAAGACTATCTAGTTTTGATCTATTTTCAGTTATGAGGGTTCGGCAGCGAGTTTCAGCATGTCGAAGAATTCCCTCTATCTCAGAATCAATCAGATTTGCCATCTCATCGCTATAGTCTCGTCCTCGCCCCATATCCTCTCCTAAGAAGACCTGTTCATGTGATCTCCATGCCATAGGCCCCACACGGTCGCTCATTCCCCATTCGCGTACCATTTTTCTCGCCATCTCAGTAGCTCGAGAGAGATCATCAGCAGCCCCACTAGATACTTCCCCAAAAACTATTTCTTCTGCCATTCGCCCACCAAGCATCTTTACCAGTTCATCTTCTACATAACTCTTTTTTAATAAATAGCGATCCTCTTCCGGTAAAGTCATTGTTACCCCTAGGGCCATCCCTCTGGGAATAATCGACACTTTGTGCAGTGGGTCAGCGTTCGGAAGAAGTACTGCAGCTAATGCGTGGCCGCTTTCATGATAAGCAACGCGTTCTCTCTCGTCTTTATTTAGAACAGTCGCTTCACGCGTTTGGCCCATCAAAACTCGGTCTCTGGCGCTCTCTAGATGGTCGCTTGTTACCGATTCCTCTCCATCGCGAACAGCTATCAATGCCGCTTCATTTACGAGGTTAGCCAAGTCGGCACCACTCATGCCCGGAGTTCCTCTGGCAAGGACAGTAAGATCCGTCCCATCTTCCATTTTCTTCCCTTTTACATGAACTTCAAGAATTTTTTTTCTATCTTCAAGTTCCGGAAGTGAAACAATTACTTGCCTATCAAATCTTCCGGGGCGGAGAAGCGCTGGATCGAGAATGTCTGGTCTGTTTGTTGCTGCCATCATCACGATTCCTTCTGTTGCTTCAAAGCCATCCATCTCTGCGAGCATTTGATTTAGTGTCTGTTCGCGCTCATCGTGACCGCCACCCAATCCTGCTCCTCGTTTGCGACCTATCGAATCTATTTCGTCAATAAAGATTATTGCTTTACCCATTTTTCTGGCTGTTTGGAAAAGGTCTCGCACCCGACTAGCACCAACCCCTACGAACATTTCCATAAAGTCACTACCAGTCACCGACAAGAATGGGACCCCAGCTTCACCAGCTACAGCTCTAGCTATAAGAGTTTTCCCAGTGCCTGGAGGGCCTACTAAAAGAACGCCCTTTGGGATTCGAGCGCCAATAGCCGCGAACTTTTCAGAATCTCTTAAGAAGTCCACTACTTCTTCAATTTCTTGCTTAACGCCCTCGTAGCCAGCTACATCCTCAAAAGTTGTAGCAGGCCTCTCAGTCGTATACGCCTTAGCTTTGGATCGACCAATTGACATAATATTTCCCATTTGCCCTTGAGCTCTTCGTTGAATCCAATAGAAAAACAAAAGGATAAGGGCAAGGGGGCCAAGGACGGGGATAATAAACCCTGTCCAAATATTTGATCCTGGTGTATGGAATTCGAATGATGGGATATTACCTAAGAACAGGTTCTCATCTTCGGAGGAAAGTTCAATAGGTCCAGAAGATTTGAGTGATTCTCCATCCAGTGTTGTTGCTTTGATCTTTCCATTGTTGTTATTGAACTCAGCTTCGCTTATCTCTCCAGAAAGAACTTTTTCGCGAAATTCCTGATACGGAATTTCAGTTCGGTTATCCGACCCGAAAAGGTTTGGGTAAAACAACGCAGCTAAAAGCGCAATCGCAAACAAATAGCCGACTCTTTTGCCCCAAGGATTAGGTTTAGCATCACCTTCTTGGTTATTTTGCTGTTGGCTTGGATCTGGCGGCGCTGGAGGCATTTCCTCATTCATAACTACATCGTAGTGGCATTATTTTCAGTTGAATCAGTGTCTGCAAGCAAATCCTATTTATGAAAGGTTGGGAAGTTACTCCGGCCTTATTTCGAATAGCTATTGATTGGGAGGTTTAGGGCGTTACGATCTGTTCTGTGGGTGAAATAACAGATAGTGATTCTGAGAAAGGCACAAGTGGCTATAGATTTCCATTAGCTGGACGGATAGAAAACGATTGGCGAAGGTGGGGGTTGCTGGAAGTTTTTCTAGGTCTTGTTTTCGGGCACCTTCTCGCGGCGTTTGCCTATGCATTAGCAAACGGTGTTGGAGGCTATAAAGACTTTGCTGACTATCCATTGTGGTTAGTAGCTGTAGCAAATTTCCCTTTACAGGGGTCAATGTTGTTAGCTGCGATATTTGCTGGAGTTTACCGAGGGGGCGGGATGGTAAAAGACTTCCTGCTTCAGATGAAAAAAAACGACGTTTTTCTAGGTCTTTCGGTAGGGGTTGCTGCACAATTTTTTCTTGTTCCTGCGTTGACATATCCTGTCCTCTGGCTATTCGACAAAGATATTGAAGATGTAAGAAAAATAGCGGAGGAATTAACCGATCGTCCTTCCACTCCTATCGGTGTGATTGCTCTCATTGTATTTGTCGGACTGTTTACGCCGGTCGCTGAAGAGTTATTTTTCCGAGGTCTTCTGTACGGTTCGCTTCGCAAAAGATTGAACTTAAGTCCCAGACGTTGTGTTTGGGTTTCTGCAATTATTGCATCGGCAATTTTTTCAATCGTCCACTTTCAATGGATCCTCTTACCTGCATTATTTGGGGTCGGTCTTGTCTTTAATATCCTCTATGAAAAGACAGGAAGGCTCACTCCAGCGATATGGGCTCATGCAGCTTTTAATGGAGTGACTCTTATTAATTTATTGATTTGAACAAAAGCAATAGATGCTTGCAAATAAAGCAGATCCCACTAGTTTTTCAATATGGAACCATTGGGTGGGCTTTTCAAGTCATACGATATTCGAGGAATTGTAGGAGAACAGATCTACCCTGAGATCTGCTATCAGATAGGGAAAGCTTTTGCATCACTCATGGCTGAGGAGGATGCAAGCCTCGAGAAAATTCTTATTGGGCATGACATGCGACCATCAGCAGATGCGCTAGTTCCCGCTTTTATTGAAGGCGTTACATCTAGAGGTATTGATGTCGTCCAGTTGGGTTTGTGTTCCACGGACATGTTGTACTTTGCCTCTGGGTTTCATAATTGTCCCGGAGCTATCTTTACTGCATCACATAACCCCTCTCAATACAATGGGATAAAGCTTTGTAGAGCTGGCGCAGGGCCTATCGGCGCCGAGTCCGGCCTTGTCGATATTCAGGAGAAGGCTATGAGCGAAGATTCTGGTCCTGCTTCATCCAAAGGCAATGTTCATTCGTTAGAGATCCTTGACGATTTCGTAAATCATGTTTTGGGTTTTGTCGATGTGAAATCTTTGCAACCCCTTAACGTCGTAGTCGATACTGCTAATGGTATGGGGGGCCTTGTGGTCCCAGCAGTTTTTGATAAATTGCCGTTCAGACTAGACCTTATGTTTGGGGAACTTGATGGGACGTTCCCGAATCATCCCGCAGATCCATTGAACTCAGAGAATCTCGTTGATCTTCAAAGAAAAGTTCTATCATCTAATGCTGATATAGGTCTAGCTTTTGATGGCGATGCAGATCGAGTGTTCTTAGTGGATGAGATGGGCCAATCCCTGTCAGGATCGGATACAACTGCTTTAGTTGCAAAAAGTATTCTCGATAGAGAACCAGGGTCTACAATTATCCATAACTTAATATGCTCCCGTGCGGTCCCAGAAACTATCAAGAGGTACGGGGGGCAAGCTCTAAGAAGCAGGGTGGGCCATTCTTACATCAAGCAATTAATGGCTGAAACGGATGCTGCTTTCGCTGGAGAGCATTCAGGGCATTATTACTTTCGGGATAACTATAGGGCAGACTCTGGGTTGATAGCAGCTCTACTTGTGATGCAAGAAATAAGTGATAAGGGAATTTCTTTATCATCACTTCGAAAAGACTTCGGCTCCTACTCGTCGACAGGTGAAATAAACTTCCGTGTTGATAATCCAACAGATGTGATCGAGCGAATTAGCGATACTTTCTCTGACCATGAGCATGACTACTTGGATGGTCTCACAGTCAATGGAGATAAGTGGTGGTTCAATCTTCGCCCATCGAATACCGAGCCTCTCTTGCGATTGAATCTAGAGGCAGATAATGGAATCACAATGGAAAGAGAATTTATGAAGGTTCGTGCATGTCTTGAACAGTTTGTTGAATCTGAGGGCAAAGTCGATTGATGAGGTAGGATTCTCCTATGAGTTTAGACCAAAGGCTTTTGGAAGTTCTTGCGTGTCCTGAAGACAAAGGGCCTTTATGGTATTTCGAAGATGAAGAGATTCTTTATAATCCAAGACTTCGAAGAGTTTTTGTAATAGATAATGGGATTCCTGTTCTACTGATCGATGAATCTAAGGAAGTCTCTGATGATGAGCATAAACGACTGGCCTCAAAGAACGAAAAAAGATAAGTCCAGTTAGTTTCGATTGAGAAACGAAGTGTAGCTATGGCTTTCTGTATGGGTGTAGACTAACTATTGGCTGACATTGACGTCAGAGGACCGCAGCCAATATGTTGTAAAAATTTGAAAGGGTTCCATGTCAGTTGATGACTTCAAAGTTGCCGATCTGTCTTTGTCGAATTTTGGGCGTAAAGAGATTCGACTTGCAGAAAATGAAATGCCAGGCCTGATGGCTCTGAGGGCTGAATATGCTGACGCACAGCCTCTTAAAGGTGCTCGAATAGCCGGTTCTTTACATATGACGATTCAGACCGCCGTTCTGATCGAGACACTTACTGCACTGGGGGCTCAAATTCGATGGGTGTCGTGTAATATCTTTTCCACACAGAACCATGCAGCTGCTGCTGTGGTTGTAGGGCCTAATGGGACTGTTGACAACCCCGAGGGAGTTCCTGTTTTCGCCTGGAAAGGCGAAACTCTGGAGGAGTATTGGTGGGCGACGGAACAGCTCTTTCATTGGCCTGATGGAGAAGGTCCAAATTTAATTCTAGATGACGGGGGCGATGCCACCATGATGGTCCATAAGGGCCTTGAATATCTTGAGAGTGGTGATATTCCCACTGCTGGAAGTGAAGACTCTGAAGAGTGGGGTGTCTTTCTTAACAGGCTTCAAACGATCCAAGGAGAGGGTGCTATAGATTGGGCCGCTATCTCATCAGGAATAATGGGAGTGTCTGAGGAGACGACAACAGGAGTCCATCGCCTCTATCAGATGCAGGATGAAGGGTCATTGCTATTTCCTGCAATAAACGTAAATGATGCAGTAACTAAATCTAAGTTTGATAATCTTTATGGTTGTAGGCACTCCCTAGTTGATGGAATCAATCGAGCCACAGACACTATGATCGGCGGTAAGGTAGCGTGCGTTCTGGGATACGGAGATGTCGGGAAAGGTTGCGCTGCGTCACTTGCGGGACAAGGGGCGCGTGTAGTTGTTACTGAGGTTGATCCAATATGCGCCCTTCAAGCTGCAATGGAGGGATATGAAGTTGTCACATTGGAAGATGTGATGGAGACAGCGGATATTTTCATCACTGCTACTGGGAATAAAGGAATTATTTCTGCAAGCCATATGGCAAGAATGAAGCATCAAGCGATTGTAGGCAACATAGGCCACTTTGATAATGAAATAGATATGGCTGGTTTGCAGGATATGTCAGACGTGCAACGTGAGAATATTAAACCTCAAGTTGATGAATATGTTTTCCCGGACGGCCATTCCGTCATTATTTTGTCAGAAGGTAGGCTGCTCAATCTGGGGAATGCTACTGGCCATCCAAGTTTTGTCATGAGTTTCAGTTTCACTAATCAAGTGATGGCACAAATTGATCTCTACAGGAATGCTGAAAATTACCAGAATCAGGTCATCACGATGCCAAAATCTCTCGATGAAAAGGTTGCAAGACTTCATTTAGAGTCGCTCGGAGTTCGCTTGTCCGAACTTTCTCAAGAGCAAGCAGATTACCTCGGAATTCCTAAAGAAGGGCCGTTTAAACCTGAGCACTACAGGTACTAAAGCTCTTTAGTGCTGGAAAAATATCGATAGTGGCTATAGGAAGATAGGATTCACAGTTAGATGAGTGCAAATCCCTTAAGAAAAGTTCTTCGTTCCGGTGAAGGGAAGAAACTGAAGGCTTTGGAAGCTTTAGTTCCGGATATCTCCGAACTTGAAGACGATATGAAAGCTTTAAGCGATGCTGAACTACAGGCTAAAACTGGGGAATTTAAACAAAGAGTAGAGCGTGGTGAAGGAGTAAGTGATCTACTTATTGAAGCATTCGCAGTTGTGCGAGAAGCTGCATGGCGCGTTATAGGGCAACGACATTATGACGTCCAGCTTGTGGGTGGAGCTGCTTTGCATTTCGGATGGGTTGCGGAGATGAGAACCGGAGAGGGGAAGACTTTAACTTCGACCCTTCCCATATATCTAAACGCTTTATCAGGTAAGGGCGTTCACGTTGTTACGGTAAACGATTATTTGGCGACTCGCGACTCAGAATGGATGGGCGAAATATATAGCTGGCTGGGTCTCGAAGTTGGGTTGATAATTCCCGGAAATAGAGATAGCTCCTATAAGAAATCCCAATACGATGCCGATGTGACTTATGGGACTAACAACGAATTGGGCTTTGATTATCTCCGAGACAATATGGCTATGGAACTTTCAAAGAAGGTTCAAAGGGGTCATAACTATTGCATCGTAGATGAGATAGACAGCATTCTTATAGATGAAGCGAGAACTCCTTTAATCATTAGTGGAAAGCTGGCAGATGCAGCGCAGACGTATTATAAGTTTGCCTCTATCGTCCAAAATCTTCAGCGCGATCGCCATTACGAAGTAGATGAAGAGAAGAGAACAGTCGCTCCGACTGAAGAAGGTGTACACGCAGTAGAACGCGCATTGGATATAGAGAATCTGTATGACGCAGTATCTGCTGATTTCGTTCACCAGTTTCAAGTAGCTTTAAAAGCAAAAGAGTTATTTCATCGAGATAAGGACTACATACTCGCAAACGGAGAGGTCAAAATTGTAGATGAGTTCACAGGTCGTATTCTCGATGGCCGTCGATGGAGCGATGGTCTCCATCAGGCAGTTGAAGCTAAAGAGGGAGCTACTATCAAGGAAGAGAATCAGACCCTTGCAACTATTACCCTTCAGAATTATTTTCGGCTGTACGACAAGCTGGCTGGAATGACTGGTACAGCTGAAACTGAAGCCGCTGAGTTTTTTAACACATATGGTCTTCATGTTGTTCCAATCCCTACTAACAAACCGATTATTAGAGATGATGCAGTTGATTTCATCTACAGATCCGAGAAAGGAAAGTACGGTGCTGTCGTTGAAGATATTGTTGAGCGGAATAAAAAAGGCCAACCAGTTCTCGTCGGAACAATATCTGTAGAAAATTCTGAACTCGTCTCTGACCTGCTTGATAAACGAGGGGTCACTCATTCTGTGCTTAACGCAAAGCTTCATGCACGGGAAGCCGACGTTGTTGCGCAAGCAGGCAGGATCGGCTCTGTTACAGTTGCGACGAACATGGCCGGTAGAGGGGTTGACATAATTCTGGGGGGAAATCCAGAGGGCCTAGCGGAACGTGACGTTGTCGCAGAAGGCCTAAAGATAGAGGATGAAGCAGGTTCTACCAAATATGAAGAGTATTTAAAGAAATATGAATCAATCTGCGCTGAAGAGGGTGAAAAGGTAAAAGAAGCAGGTGGGTTGTACGTTCTAGGTACTGAGCGTCATGATAGCCGTCGAATAGATAATCAGTTGCGAGGAAGATCTGGGAGGCAGGGAGATCCGGGCGAGTCGCGCTTTTATTTGTCACTTGAAGATGAGTTAATGCGGCTATTTGCAACAGGCGCTATGGAATGGGTTATGAAAAAAGCTTTACCAGACGATGTCCCTATCGGTGACAAGATGGTAACAAAAGCGATTGAGCGGGCGCAGAATACTGTAGAGCAGCGAAATGCAGAAACAAGAAAAAATGTTCTGAAGTATGACGAAGTCATGAATGAACAACGCAAAGTTATTTATGCAAGGCGAAATGAGATTCTGAACGGGGAAGATTTGAAAGACGAAACATCAGAGTTCTTAGCATTGGAAGTGGATGAAATCATCTCATCTCATTGTTCATCAGAGCACCAGGAGGATTGGGATCTAGATGCATTGGCGGTTTCACTGGGGAATCTTTGGCCAAATGAATTTACTCCAACTTCATTTAAGAAAGTTTCTGACTCAAACGATATCTATGAGCTAGCTATGGAGGATGTGCTCCAATATTGTGAGCAGCGTGAAACCGAGATTGGGCCTGAAGTGATGCGAAAAGTAGAAGGTCAAATCATGCTTCGCATACTTGATCAGCGCTGGCGAGAGCATCTTTATGCCATGGATTATCTTAAAGAGGGGATTCACCTAAGGGCTATGGGGCAGAAAGACCCGCTTACTGAATGGCAGCGAGAGGGCTTTGAGATGTTTGGCTCCATGATGGATTCGGTAGGGAAAGACTTCATAAAGTACATCACTCATATTCAAATTGATAACGAACCGGAAGCAGAGCAAGGTGGTTCCCTTGACAGGCAAGCAAGCGATGTCTCTTACTCGGGAACTGATGAGATAGCGGCTGGGGCAATAGCCACTTTAGCTCAACAGAATCCTTCTGTTTCTAGCCAGTCAGAAATGCCTGCTGCGCAGGTTAAAGAGAACGCTGCCTCCAAACAATCAACAATTGTCAAAAGCGAATTTGAAAAAACTGGTAGAAATGAGCCATGCCCATGCGGCTCTGAGAAAAAGTTTAAACAGTGTCACGGGAAGTAATCGAAGTATTATTGGTTTACTAGAACTAGTAACTAATTCCTATGTCTGAAACTAATACTGAACTTAGCCTCCTACGTCAACGTCTGAAGGACGCTGAACACTATCTCAAATTAGATGAGATTAGTGACCGTAAATTAGAGCTTGAGGATTTGGTTGCTCAACCGGATCTTTGGGATGATGCTGAGAATGCAAAGAGGGTAAGCCAAGAACTTGCTGAAATCACTGAAGACATTAACCTCCACCTTGCCTTAACTGCTCAGTTGGAAGAAGTTGAAACCTTTCTCGAGCTTTTAGAAGAGGAACCTGATTCCGGACTTGAACAAGAATCGGAGCTTTTACTTAGCAGCGTGGCAGTGGCATTAGATGAACTTGAGTTGCGTTCACTTTTTACGGGGGAGTATGACGAAAGCGACGCTGTATGCCATATTCAATCTGGCGAAGGGGGAACTGAAGCGCAAGATTGGGCTGAGATGCTATTCCGGATGTATCAGAGATGGTCTGAGCAGCAAGCTTATGCAATGGAAATAACTTCTGTTTCGGTTGGGACAGAAGCTGGAATCTCTTCTGCTGAGTTCATTATCCGTGGGCGTCGAGCTTATGGAAAACTTCAATCAGAACACGGCGTCCATCGCCTTGTCCGAATTTCGCCTTTTAATAAACAAGCTAATCGCCATACGTCTTTTGCTTCAATGCATATTGTTCCTTTCTTTGAGGAAGTTTCAGACGAGGTAAGCATTGATGAGACGGAAATCCGTATTGATACGTATCGGTCTTCTGGAGCTGGAGGGCAGCATGTAAATGTTACTGATTCAGCTGTGCGTATCACTCACCTCCCATCAGGAATAGTTGTTTCTTGCCAGAATGAACGAAGTCAGCATCAGAATAAAGATAGATGCTTGCAAATGCTTTCTTCTCGGCTGCTTGATCTTCAGCGAAAGCAACGCGAGCAAGATTTAGCCAGTATTAGTGGAGAGAACCAAAATGTAGGGTTTGGAAGTCAAATCCGATCGTATGTGATGCAGCCTTATCAGATGGTGAAAGACCTGAGGACTAACTTCGAAGTTGGTGCAGTTGATTCGGTTCTTAATGGAGAGATTGACGGTTTCGTCGAAGCGTATCTAAGGTGGTTACGTTCTGGTAAGCCCGACCTTTAGTCATTAGAGTTCGCTGCCTTAGCTTTGTTCTGGGGGGCTGCTACCCTTGTCACAGTAGAAAAGGCTGAATGTAGAGAACATGATTAAACTTGAATCGGTTACGAAGGTTTATAAGGGAGAAGTGCTTGCGCTTCACGAAGCTTCCTGCGATATACAAAAAGGTGAGTTTGTATTTCTTGTCGGGCAATCTGGATCGGGCAAGTCAACGTTTTTACGTCTTTTGAACAAGGAAGAAGAACCAGATAATGGAAGAATCTTTGTCGCTGGTAAAGATATTGCACGTTTACGCCGTTGGAGAGTTCCGCAAATGCGAAGGCAAATTGGAAGTATTTTTCAGGACTTTAAACTTCTTCCCAATAAGACAGTTTCTCAAAATGTTGCCTTTGCTTTAGAGGTTATCGGCAGGCCCAGGCATGTGGTTAAGACACAAGTTCCCGCGATATTGGACCTTGTGGGCCTTCAAACGAAGATGAATCGATTCCCACATGAACTTTCTGGAGGTGAACAACAACGAGTCTCAATAGCTCGTGCATTTGTGAATAGGCCGTTAATACTTCTAGCTGATGAGCCTACAGGAAATCTTGATCCGTCCACTTCGGTTGGGATTATGAGATTGCTCGAGAGGATTAATGAGATCGGAACTACTGTTGTTATGGCGACTCATGATCGCGGAATCGTCGACACGATGAGGCGGAGAGTTATTGAGTTAAATAATGGTGAAATCGTCCGTGATCAGGCGCGAGGTGTCTATGAGTAAGAAAGCGGCTATGTAATGAGATTAGATTACATGGTGCGAGAGACGCTTCGGAATCTTCGGAGGAATCTAACGCTTACTCTCGCGTCAATTCTCACTGTCGCAGTATCGTTGAGCCTTTTGGGTATAGCGCTCCTTCTTCAGCGTGGCGTTTCAAACGCCACCGATAGGTGGCAGGACGGCGTGGAGTTCATTGTTTTTCTTGAACCTGAGATTACAGATGGCCAATTAGGTCTTGTCCAAGAAGAAATTGAACGATCTGCAGCTATTGACAGTTACAGGTTCGTCAATCAGGAGGAATCCTATAGGGAGTTCAATGAGGATTTTTTCCCAGAGAATCCGGAAATAACCCAGCTCGTTACTCAGGAGATAATTCCACCTTCGTATCGGGTCATTCCGAAACAATTGAGTGCTGAGGCGATAGAGATTGTGGCATCGGGTTTTGAAACGAAGCCCGGCGTCAAAAAAGTCGTTCGAGCTACAGATGAAATTCAAAAAATCGAAAAAGCTACAGATGTTATAAGGTGGATTGTGCTTGGGGCGGGTGCAATTCTTTTAGGGACAGGACTTTTGCTTATTCTCAATACTATTCGAATGGCTATTTTTGCTCGCCGTCGAGAAATTGAGGTTATGAAACTTGTAGGTGCCTCAAATTCTTTTATTCTTGTTCCGTTTATGCTTGAGGGAACTTTCCAAGGGCTTGTAGGCGCAGCTCTAGGGATGGCGTCTGTGTATGGTGCGAATCGGGCATTTGAAGAGTGGCTAGCTAGTGAGAACGTGTTAAATATCTTGCAGAGCTTTGCTGTTGACACTGGAGAAGTGTGGGCAATAGGCGGATTGCTTTTTCTAGTCGGGGCAATAGTGGGCTCTGTCGGATCAGCTATAGCTGCATACCGCTTTCTTGATGTCTAGCTTCCGTTAATTTGCCACCACTTTTTGCTTGCTACACGCTTTCCGCGTCTCTGCTTAGTATCAAGATAAAGTGCCAGTCTTCTAAAAGGCGAGTGGGCTAAACGAAGCCAGAACCTATTTAAAAAATTTGTGTAGTCGCGGGTAAATGGGCAAACACGAATACATACTGCACAATCAGTATTGATTTTGGCCCAGTACGAAAAGCATTTTTCTCCATCGATCGTCCATTTTTTTACACCGGAAACATTAGAACGGTTGAATATAACGAGGGAAGGTTCACCGTTTGGAATAGCGCGACTGGGGCAGGCCTTAGAGCATGCATCGCAAATATTGCACATCTCTTCTACGCCGAATCTCACAGGGGAATCAGTGGTTAATGGTAAGTTAGTGAAGATTTTTCCGAACCGAACGCTAGAACCAAATTCAGGCGTTATCACGAGGCCATGTTTCCCGTACTCTCCTAACCCGGCTTTCACAGCATATGGAATAGCCAGAGCTGTATCGTTCATAGACGGGATAGCTTGGTACCCGAGATTGCGAATAAATTGGGAAATAGTCAGTAGCACCAGGGCATCCAAAGAGTACCCCATTCCCGTTGCCGACCCAGATAATGCAGAAGGAGCAGTATCTACTAGTTCTGTATCCATCGCTTGACCTATGACTATCACGTGACCTATATCGCCTGGGATTGGATTTGGTTTTCCATCGAGAGTGCTCATCGAGAAACGCTCGGTGTAGGTCCATCTACTATCGTATTCAGCTATCCCGACAAGATCTGCCCCAACAGTACGAGCAGCTTGCTTGATAACCCTCGAAGCTTCTTCCGGTGAAGTGAAGCTAGTTTCTTCACCTGCTCCCTCTCGAAGCATAGAAAGAGGGTCAAGAAACCCATCTCGCCTGTCCTCTGGCTCATGCATCTCAGCGAAAATATCTGCTACGTGCCAAGTAGCATTTCTTAGAGCATAGTCATGTTGCCCATAGCCCTCAGCTCCTCGCCATCCAGTAAGTGGCCGCCTGTACATCTCATAAAACCGTTGAGTTTCTGAACTTTTTACCGTGGGGTCGTATTGTGACCGACAGAAGACATCGTTGATTTGAGAGAATCCCTCAAAGTCATCTGCGACAACAAATCCAGCGCCGGTATCGCTGCTATCACTAGTTTGGGAAATGATTCTTCGGGTTCGACTCCTTTTCACCCTGTCATTTCTTCCTGTATGCATACTGCAAGACTATTGATTTCTCTAAAGGTATGCATCTCTAAAGGTCTAAACCAAGAAAAAGAGAACGATTTAACAAACAGAAAGCTCCTACGTATAAGGGAAAAGCAAGATTTGCATGTGTCTATGCTTCAATTAGTCGTTCATCATCAATGATCCCGATAGGGTTTTTATATGTTTCCAGATCCACCTCAATCTACATTTGCAAGTGATAATGCTTCAGGCGCATCACCGGAAGTCCTCCAAGCTTTATGTGAAGCCAATGAAGGGTACAGCATTGCTTATGGGGATGATGGGTATACGAATGAGCTAAGAACGATGATGAATACACTTTTCGGACGAGAAGTTTCAACTTTTCTTTCATGGGGTGGAACCGGAGCCAACATCGTAGGCCTTCAGGCCCTAATTAACCCTTGGCAAGGAGTTATTTGTACCGAATCATCGCATATCAACATCGACGAATGCGGTGCTCCGGAAAGATTTCTTGGGAGTAAATTAATTGATTTACCTAGCTCAGATGCAAAACTGACCATTGACCAGATCAAAAAGCAGTTCGATGTTCTCGGCGTTGTCCACCATGTACAACCTGGTGCTGTTTCGATAACGCAATCAACAGAATACGGCACTGTCTACACAGTAGAAGAGCTCAAAGACATTACCGAGGTAGCTCATGAGGCTGGTCTTCGTGTCCATATGGATGGAGCAAGAATAGCGAACGCTGCGGTGTCTTTAGGCTGCGATATTGCCAAATTCACTGCAGATATAGGTATAGATATTTTGAGCTTTGGAGGGACAAAAAATGGGATGGTGTATGGGGAAGCAATTATTGTGTTTGACCCTGAATTATCAGAAGCTGTTGAATATCTCCAAAAGCAGTCAGCTCAACTTCCGTCGAAAATGCGATTTATAGCAGCGCAGTTTCTTGCCATGCTTCAAAATGACCGATGGCTTGACTACGCCCGGCATGCAAACAGTATGGCAGCTCTCCTCGCAGAAAAAGTCTCCGCAATCTCTGGCGTGACGATTACACAGCCGACGCAAGCTAATGCTGTGTTCGTAACTTTACCTAAAGAAGTCATATCTGAACTGCAGGAATGGTCACCCTTCTATACATGGGAAGGTGAGAATGAGGTTCGATGGATGACAAGTTTTTCAACACAAGCAGCTGATGTTGAAACATTTGCACTAGGCGTAAAGGCTGCGTTAGGGGAATAGAGTATGGATCTCCAGTATCTAAATAGCGCTTTAACGACTTTTGGTACTCGGTTCTTTACAGTAGCCGATGCTAATCCTGAAGCTGAAATTTCGGCTTGTCCTGGCTGGAACATGAAAGAGTTAGTGGGTCATGTCGGAAATGTATATGCCACTGTTGAGGGTATTATTTCTGCTGATTCGATCGAACGCCCCTCGAACCTTTTTAACAGTTCTCCAGAGGGCGATGTATTTAATTGGGCTAAAAGTAATTTTCATAACCTTTTAGAGATTCTTGAAACGCGTGAACCAAGTCGCCCTATATGGACTTGGGGTCAAGAGAAGAATGTCGGTTTCTATATCCGCAGGATGACTCACGAATCTCTTGTGCATATGTGGGATGCTGAAACGGCAGAAAATGAGCACATATTCATAGATGGAGATATTGCCTGCGATGGAGTTGATGAATTCATTGACGTCTCCTTGCAATTAGCGGCGTCGAGGAAGGAATTCGCTTATCCAGATGGTTCCCTTCATCTTCATAGAACCGATGGAGAGGGTGAGTGGCTACTTGAGGTCGCAGACAATGAACTTATAGTAAAGCGGGTGCATGAGAAAGGTGACGTGGCAGTAAGAGGAAATGCGCTAAGCCTGCTTTTATATCTTTGGGGGAGGCGACCAGAGGATATAGAAATTTTCGGAGATTCTGAGTTAGCGAGGTCGTGGGGTTCGATAGCGCCCTAAATCTTATTCGGGTGGGTATGCTCTCAAATCACCTCGCCATTGGTTATAGTGCACGACATTTTCGAACGGTTCTCGATTTAACGGGCCAAAGTTCTTATCCGGCCAACCCATCGGGATCATGCAACCGATATAAACGTCATCAGGCAACGAAAGCGTTTCTCGGATAATGGGCTCAGCTGCCCCTTGAAAAGTCGTAAAAACGGTCCCGAGACCTAAAGCTCTAGCTGCAAGTATTAAATTCTGGGCCGCAGGGTAGATGGAAGACCATATAAATGATTCACGAGGTGCTTGGGCTGGGTATATCTTTTTGCCACAAATGAAAATAAGCACTGGGCAGCTTTTTAATGTTGCAACGAGATACTCCGTGCCATCAAGCATAAGCCGGTGAGTTTTATCGGGTCGTTCCATTGCCTGGACTCTGCTGGCCATAGCTGTTTCGATTGCATCGCCAATTTTAATCTTTTTATCTTCATCTGACACTAAGAGAAAATCACGCCCTTGAGAATTTCCGGGACTCGGAGCCCATGTTGCAGCAGTTATCACCTTTTCGATCAAGTCCGGTTCTACCGGATCTGATTTCAGATATCTCATAGCCCGACATGTGCTCATAGCATCAAACAAATCCATAATCTTCACTCCATATCTCCCTTGCTGAATATCTTAAACGATATTTTTAGTTGCTTATGCCGAAGGCCTGTTTGTAATTAGATGAAACCTGTGAAAGACTTTTGATAGCTTGATCGACAGGAGTTCACATGTCTGAATTTTTCGAAAGCTCAGAGTCAGAAAATATTTTTGTATCACATGCTCGGGGTCTCCGGCAACGTAATGCTGTTATTGGTATTCTCATAGCAATTATCGCTGTCCTTGTGGCAATACTGTTCGTCAAAGGGTGCGATGACGATGACAGCCCTTCATCGATTCCTGTGGCCGTTGAAGAGAGCGGAAGCGAAGAATCTGAGTCGGAAGGGCCTGAGGATACTCCACCAGAAGCAGCGACTGAAGAAGAAGACGACAATACTGATGAAGAAGAGGCAGTTATAGAGCCTACGCCTCTTCCAGATGACCCAGAGTCACAGATTCTCCTTGGTGACTACGCATGGCTTGACCCATCGAGAAGCGAAGCCACGATTGCGTTACAAGAACTTTTAGAAATTGAAGCTGATGGCTGGTACGGAATGGGAACTCGAACGGCGCACCTTGCTGCGTTAGAAGAAAGGGGCCTTCCAATAAGTTACGCTGCAATCTGTGATCTTACTGTCGGAGAAGACTTGTGCGGAGTTTCACCCGATGCGCCATATGAAGAAGCGCTCGCCACTCTGACATCTGGTCTTGGAACACCAGATGATGAGACTGATTGGTACGAAGCCTGCTATGCAGAATATAAAGATGTTTCCTGGGGTGCGGTGTACGCCAGATTTATCAAAATCGAAGCTGGGGAGGATGACCAATTTGAACCAACACCGCCGCAATTAGACGGATGGGGTATAGGGAACCAATATGATTTCGACACCCAAGAATGGAGAAAAGAATTTCCTGCCGAAGTGACCTTTACTGAAAGCAACTTAAGAACATGGGATGGAGATCCTTCAACCTTTCCAGAGGACACGGATACCGTAATACCTGCAGGGTCGTATGTCACTCCGGATCAAGAGGACTTCCAAGAGCTTATTGGGCATCAAATGATCGAGGACCAGTACTGGGGTTTCTATACCATAATCACCAACCAATACAAGGTAGTGAATCTTGGTATCGGAGTCTGGGACTATCTCACTAATACCAGTATGTTGGCCTGCGACTAGTTTTCACTTTGTCTAATCTTTTTAAGATAGGTCTTTGAATCCACCATGATCTAAAGCTGCTGTTACATGCCGATTGGCCATCATGGTTATCAGCTCAACACCACGCTCATTACTGAGATCTAAAGTACCCCCAGCGAAAATGGATGTAGCCAGTCCTCCAAGAAGATGAGCGAATCCATAATCTTCCCATGCGCTTTCAACTGAATAATCCTCAACTCCATTATCTGCGAGGCGGGCTTGGTAGGCGGCCACAAGCTCTCTCTCATGTGTGCGCCGGAGGCCGGTATCCATTGACCCTCCAAGAAGGTAAGCGAGATCATACGCTCCGGGTCCTCTGCCTATTCCCTGCCAATCTATAACCACAACCTGATCTGTGCCGACATCGCCGAAAAGCATATTCTCCACCCGATAATCTTGATGGGCTAGCGTCCAAGGAGCTCGCTCAGCAAGCTTCCTATTGAGTGACAAGTACGATCGACTAAATTGTTCAGTCAACTCTGCACCACCTTCAGGGAGAGTAGAAGCGAACGCTTCAGCGAAGACCGGATAGACCTGAGGCAGTACTTGATCAACGTACTCTATACGCGGCCCTACCATTGAAGGAATCCACTCCAACTCTTCGGTTTCTACCTTTCCCCACCACACGGCATGAATATTCGCAAGAACCTTCACTGCTGCTAGGGCCTGTTCAAAAGACATTCCAGTACTTTGATCCACCATGGTCAGATCAGAAAGATCCTCCATAACTATGACAAAGTCAGCTGTCCCTGACTGAATTCTAGAAAAGTATATTTTCGGCAAGCCAGTACCTGTCTTCTCGCCTAACTCAGCGTAGAACCGCACTTCTGCTTCGAACATTCCAAGCGCCACACCTTGCTCACGGTTCTCCTCAAACGTAGATGGTAGCTTAACGACAACTGAATTGGGCTTTCCATCTGTGTCGCTTTTATGGGTTAGCTCAACTCGGTGGATGTCTCCCATCAGGCCGATTCCTTCCCCAATTCTTTCAGAAGAGATTGCTGTAACGTCAGAAGACAGCACATCGCTTAGCCACTCAGTAGTGACTTCGTCAAAATTCTTAGGGATGATTGGTGACATAGAAACTCTCCGTGATCGCTAGCGGTTACTCTTTGCTACGGGTGAAAATGTTGCAGGTAAATGCTTCACACCATGAATGAAACTCGCAGCAAGAACATCAGGTTCACCTGACGCCTGAATATCGGGAAGCCTATGGAAAAGCTCTCGAAACATCACAGTTATTTCTCGGCGTGCAAGGTGGGCACCAAGACAGAAATGGGGACCCGGCCCACCGAAACCTACATGGTTATTTGGTTGCCGAAGCACGTTGAATCGATAGGGGTCTTCGAAAACATCCTCATCTCGGTTCGCAGATAAGTAGAACATGCACACCTTGTCACCTTCCTTGATTTCTTGACCGCCAAGTATGGTGTCAGTCGTAGCTGTTCTTCTCATATAGGTAACAGGACTCGCCAAACGCACAATCTCTTCAACTGCGGTAGGAGCGACTTTCTCAAAATCATTTACCCAGATCTGCCTCTGGTCAGGGTTATCAGTGAGGTACTTCAAACCCCACCCAATAGCATTTCGGGTGGTCTCATTACCAGCGACAACAAGGAGGATAAAGAAACTTGCAAGATCAGCCGACGTGAGTTTGTCGTCTTCAAGTTCAGCATTAACGAGTGCGGTCGTAAGATCATCACTATTCATTCCTCGTTTGGATTCAGCGACTTCCTCCATAATCCCTTGAAGAGTCAATCCGGCGTTAAAGATCGCCGATAAGATATCGCCATCAGCTGGGATATATTCAGGATCACCTGCGCCGAGAATAACGTTTGAGCAATCAAAAACTTCTTGATAGTGAGCTTCTGGAACCCCCATCAGGTCGCAAACTATTTTGAGCGGAAGGGCCGCAGCGACATCAACCACAAAGTCAATCTCACCTTGCTCACAGACGTTATCAACTATGTCTGCAGCTACCTGCTGGACAGAATCCTCAAGTTTCTGAAGCATTCGTGGAGTGAACCCTGCAGAAACTATCCTACGAAGGCGAGCATGCCGAGGGTCATCCATAGCAATCATTGACTGAAAATACTCATTGAACTCAGGAGGGCTGTCGAGAATAGTTATACCTTGGGCAGAACTGAAGATTTCTGGATTTCTCGATGCTTCTAGGATTTCTGCATGGCGTGACAAAATCCAAGTTCCTGCTCCTTGAGGGATTGGGGATTCAGCAGGCATTGTTGGCTCCTCAACAAATGTGACAGGAGCGTGAGACCGATACCATGCTAGGTCTTTTTCGATTTCACTTTGTTCACGAACCCAGAACTCGCTGTAGATTATGTTCGGTGAAGGTGCTTCAATATTTGCCACGCCACAGTCTAGAACTTTTCGTGTTCAATAGGCAATTGCGCCTGATGGCATAGTTGCTCGTTTGACTTGGTGGAGCTGGGGGGAATCGAACCCCCGTCCGCTTCGGATTCACCGTTCGTGATACGACCATTCCCGATTCGTGGCTTTGCGGTCACCACACTGTCGGGTCAAAGTGGATCTTATCGACCCACACCGCCGGTTCTTTCTCCGGTGTCAGCGGTCTTTCTCGCCGTCAGCGGTCTTTCCCTGCCGTCCACCACTACTTCTGTTGCCAGGCTGTAGTGGTCAGGCCCCGGGAATCATTGCTGGTCCCTGTGACTCTCTGACGTCTGAAAAATCAGGCGGCGAGAGCGACACGTTCATTGCCGTGTCTTAGAAGCCCCGTTTTAGGAGTCTGAGCAACTCCGGTCGCACGATACGACGAAAAAACCGCTACGTCGAAACCGATCAGCCCCTTGTCAAAGAACATTGCTGAAACTATGTTTGCACTAGTGCAAATAGCTTCAGTGGCTAATCGTATCGGATTGTGTCGGTAACTCCATCTATGTTAGAAAGGCAGATGTGGTAGAAGAATCTACTAGTGAGTTTGATGTTATAGTTCTTGGTTCTGGAGCTGCAGGATTAACGGCTGCTCTCGCTGCTTCAGATAGTGGAGCATCGGTCGGAATCTTTGAAAAATCAGCTTTCCTTGGAGGCACTACAGCAATGAGCGGTGGTGTCATTTGGATGCCGAACAATCATCACCAACAGGAATATGAGATTGAAGACTCCAGAGAAATGGCACTGAGCTACTTGGAGTCTCTTTCTCTTGGGCAAATAGACTCAGATATGGCCGCTACTTTTGTTGATCGCGGGCCGGAGATGTTGGAATGGGTTGAAAAATCCTCCCCTTGTTCTTTTCATATAGTTGAAGGTTATTCTGATTATCACCCCGAGCATCCTGGTGGCCTGCCTAGTGGAGGGAGATCGCTGGATAATGCTTTATTTCCTCTTCCAGAACTTGGGGAATGGGCTAAAAAAATTAGAAATGATGGCATGAGAAGCCCTGTCATGATTACAGAAACACCACTGGGTGGTGCAGCTGCTCCTCCTTCAGGCGAAGTTATGAGGGATCGAACAGAACGCGGTGAAAGTGGGATGGGGCTAGCACTCGTGGCCGCTCTTCTCAAAGGAGTTGTAGATCGAGGAATTGAGCCGGAGATTGAGTCGCGTGCTCTTCGACTTTTAAAAGATGGAACTGGAATCTGCGGTGTTTCTATCAAGTCCGGAGATTCTGAAAAGGATGTCATAGCAAGGAAAGGCGTTATTATCGCCACTGGAGGTTTTGAATGGAACCCTGAACTTGTCAGAACGTTCCTTCGGGGCCCAATGACCGCACCAGTAGGAAATCCTGAGAATACAGGTGACGGCCTGGAGATGGCTATGGAAGCAGGGGCTCGACTTGGAAATATGCGGAATGCATGGTGGGTTCCTGTTACAAGAATTCCGGGGGAAAATCTTTTCGGGCATCCATCATCTCGGTTGATTATCACTGAGAGAACACGCCCTCATTCGCTCATGGTGAACAAGTATGGCGTTAGATTTACCAATGAAGCAGGAAACTATAATGCTATGGGCGGGGCATTCCACAGCTTTGATCCTCAAAAGTTTGAATATCAAAACATTCCTTGCTGGCTTATCTTCGACCACCACTACAAGCTTCGCTATGATATTGCCGGTAATAGACCAGGAGAACATACTCCTGATTGGATGCATACCTCCGAGACCATGCAGGGCCTTGCGGAAGCTATAGGCGTTCCCCCAGAATCACTCGATGCCACCGTGGAACGGTTTAACGAATATGCATCCATAGGTGAGGATCCCGATTTCCATAGAGGTGAAAGCGCATACGATACTTTTAACGGTGATCAAAGCCTTGATGGAGTTCAAGCGACACTTCAGGCTTTGGATACTCCGCCTTTCTACGCGATCAAGATAGAAAGCGGATCTCTTGGAACTAATGGAGGGCCTAAAACTGATGTATCTGGTCGGGTGCTTTCGATTGAAGGAGGAGTGATACCAGGTTTATTTGCCGCTGGGAATGCAATGGCGGCTCCAACCGGAATGGTTTATGGGGGAGCAGGCGGGACAATTGGGCCAGCTATGACGTTTGGGTATATTGCTGGCAGAGCAGCAGCATCACGATAAGTCGCGACCAGATTGCTTAATTGCTCGAGCTGCTTCGCGTTCTGCTTCTCTTTGAGCAATCGTTCGCCGCTTGTCAACTAGGTTCTTCCTTCGAGCCAAACCGAGCTCTACCTTTGCCCGTCCATTTCTAAAGTAAACTACTAGCGGGATCAAGGTAAGCCCTTTTTGGTCAATTTGTGATTGGAGTTTCCTGATCTCTTTTTTGTGTAAAAGCAGTTTCTTCGGACGGTCGGGTTCGTGAGAGAACGCGGAACCCGAGTGCTGGTATTTGCTGATATGGAATGAATTAAGCCACATCTCACCATCGTGGATCCGAGCGTATGCTTCAGCGATTTGTGACTTAGCGCTTCTTAACGATTTAACTTCACTACCTTGAAGAACAAGCCCAGCTTCGATCGTATCGATAATCTCGAATTCTCGCCTTGCTTGTCTATTGGTCGCTACGACTTTTTTACCACTCGATCCCATAATCAACGAGGCTACAGCTCCAGCTAGGAATCGTGGAGCTCTGTGAAAATTTTCCTTCGATATCGTCAAGGTGGAAAACGGTGAACTTCGCTATTATTAGATCTATGTTTTCAATCACAGTAGAGGTTCGGGACAAAATGATCGGCCATGCCCAAGGGGAAGTCCCAAACGAAGCTTGTGGCCTATTTGCCGGGTCAAAGGGTACAAATACTGTAGAAACCTTTTTCCCTATGCGCAACGCAGCTGAATCTCACCTTATCTACCAACTTGATCCAAAAGAATTTATTGAAGTTGAAAAGACAGCAGATCAACTGGGAATACAAATACTCGGAGTCATGCATAGTCATACTGCCTCGAAAGCGTACCCATCAGAAACGGATGTTCGCGACGCTAATCAATTTGACCCATTCGGCCTTTGGTATTACATCATTGTCTCCCTGAAGAATGAGGAACCTGTTATTCGAGCTTTTCGAATTCATGAAACAAGCATTAACGAAGTAGAGATCGAAATTACGTAACATAAGATTTCCACTGAAAACTGAAGAAGGGGAGTGAACTCCTCACAATAACGTAATACTGAAGCATGGCATCTTTCGCATCGATTGTTGATCTGATAGGCAATACTCCAATAATTGAAGTTTCTGAACTTAGCCCGAATCCCGATGTGAAGATCTATGCAAAGCTTGAAGGTCAGAATCCAGCTGGTTCGGTGAAGGATCGAATAGCAAAAGCAATGATCCTTTCAGCGGAGAGAGAAGGAAAGCTTACTTCGGGGAGTGTCATACTCGAGCCATCGTCAGGGAATACAGGGATTGCTTTAGCCATGATTTCCTCTATAAGGGGCTATAACCTTAAAATCGTTCTTCCAGATAATGTCTCAATTGAACGACGTCAATTACTAGAAGTCTGGGGGGCGGAAATCATTTCCAGCCCCGGTAGTGAAGGATCAAATGGTGCCGTCCGGCGAGCACAGCAACTCGCAAAAGATAACCCAGACTGGGTTTTTCTCTATCAATATGGAAATGAAGCGAACCCTGAGATTCATTACACGACTACTGGACCCGAAATTCTTCAAGATGTCCCTGATGTCTCCCATTTCGTAGCGGGCTTAGGTACGTCTGGAACGTTGATGGGGGTCGGTCGCTTCCTGAAGGAGCAGAATCCGAACATTCAGATACTTGCTGTGGAGCCACCTGCGGGTGAGAATGTAGAAGGCTTAAGAAGCTTGGAAGATGGCTTTATCCCTCCAGTTTTTGAAAACTGGAATGGTATGGATCTTCTAGATGGGAAGAGAATTATTAGACCGATCGAGTCTCTCGAATGTGCAAGAAAGCTTGCCCAAACGAGCGGTATTTTTGCAGGAATATCGTCTGGTGCCGCTCTTGCAGGTGCTTTACGAGTAGCCGAACAAATAGAGCAAGGGAGCATCGTGTTTATTGTTTGTGATGGCGGCTGGAAGTATCTCTCAACTGAGGCTTGGACCAAGCCATTGGATGAAGTTGCAGAGTCAATCAACCGTATTATCTACTTCTAATGACGAAAGGGAAGATCATCATTGGAAATTTCCTTCGCTCTGCCTCTACGATGAGGGACTGTGTCTAACGAAAAGCCGATTGGCATATTTGATTCGGGCTTCGGTGGGTTAACTGTCGCAAGAGCAGTAATGGACCTCCTTCCCGCAGAGGATGTCGTGTACTTTGGGGATACTGCGAGGTATCCATATGGGCCTAAGCCGCTTAACGAAGTTCGAGAATTCGCTTTTCAAATAGTGGAATATCTTATAAACGAACATGATGTGAAGCTTTTGGTAGTCGCGTGTAATACTGCTGCTGCTGCTGCGCTCGATGAGCTTTCCGCAGAAGTATCGGTGCCAATAATTGGGGTAATTGCTCCGGGGACACAGGCGGCAATTGATGTGTCACGAACAGGCCTGATTGGGGTAATAGGTACTGTAGGTACTGTTAACAGTGGGGCTTATAAGCGAGCATTCAGCATTTTGTCTGATGATGAGATACAACCATTGACGCTTGCATGCCCAGGGTTCGTTGAATTTGTAGAGAAAGGGGAGTCTTCGGGAGAGCAGCTGCAAGTCTTAGCTGAACGTCTTCTAGCTCCTGTCGTTTCCGCAAATGTAGATACACTTCTTCTAGGCTGTACCCACTATCCTTACTTAGCTCGGGTGATCGGTCAGGTGGTGGGAAGTGATGTTGTATTAGTCTCATCTGCAGATGAGACCGCTTTCGAAGTTTCTCGACAATTAACCGAGATGGATCTGCTCGTTGAAGAGGAAAAAGAGGGGAAACGTGTGTTTATCTCTTCAGGGGATGTATCTTGGTTCGCAGAGGTTGGTGAAAGATTATTTGGTCCTGAGCTAGCTTCTGCACAAGCACACGAATGGAACCCTTCGACGTGAACGTTACCCCCCCAGAAGTTACTGTACTTGGCTGCAGTGGCACATACGCGAGAAAGGGCGGAGCATGCACGGGCTTTCTTGTTCAGAGCCCAGAAGCAAATGTATGGTTAGATGCGGGACCTGGCACTCTAGGGAATCTTCAGAAACATATAGAGATCGATCAGTTGACTGCAGTTGTTCTAACTCACGAACATGCTGACCATTGGCTTGAATTGCCTGTCTTGTATAACGCCATTCGTCATTACGTTATGTGTGAACAAATTCCCGTGTATGGGACTCTAGGAACCTTGGAACTAGCGAAGCAGATGTGCCCGTCATTAGAAGAAGCTTTTGTTTGGAAAGTAATAGCGGATAAGTCCAGTCAAACAATTGAGGATCAGCAGTGGACTTGGTCTCAAACGGATCATTATGTGGAGACGATGGCTAGCAGGGTAGATATTGGCGAATCAAGC
Organism: Actinomycetota bacterium; assembly: GCA_902529525.1. GTDB lineage: Bacteria > Actinomycetota > Acidimicrobiia > Acidimicrobiales > UBA8592 > UBA8592. The sequence goes on along the minus strand of CABZWT010000002.1, from coordinate 16,559 downwards.
TTGGTATTTACAGCCGATACAGGACCGAATTGGGATGTTAAGAAATTGGGGGACAGTGTTTCATTGGCAATTTCGGAGTCAACATTTCTATCGAATAAGGAACACGAGGGTATTCTTCATCTCTCAGCTAGGCAGGCAGGGGAGCTAGGAAAAAAAATTAGCGCTGAGCATTTAGTTCTCTCGCACTTAGCTCCAGGTGAAGACAGGACTCAGCACAAAATTGAAGCCAGTGCAGTTTTTGATGGGCCTATTACAGTTGCTGCAGCTGGCGACAAGTACAGTTTTTAGGAGGTGGAATGGGAGTTAATGTGAGCAGGCCAGATGATCGGGAACCTGATGAACTTCGACCAATCACTTTTGTTCGCGATTTCACTTCAATGGCGGATGGATCAGTCCTCGCTACCTTTGGTAATACAACGGTTTTATGTACAGCATCAGTTGATGATGATGTGCCTCGATGGATGAAAGGATCCGGCACTGGATGGGTTACGGCTGAGTATTCCATGCTTCCCGGTTCATCCCCTGAGCGCGTTCGACGAGAAACTCGCGGCCCTAAAGGTCGGACACAGGAGATACAGAGACTTATTGGTAGGTCACTAAGAGCAGTATGCGATATGGAAAAGCTGGGTGAAAGGCAAGTAGTTGTCGATTGTGATGTCTTGCAGGCAGACGGTGGAACACGCGTAGCGTCAATATGTGGAGGTTACCTAGCGCTTCACGATGCATTATCTAGGCGAGTTCTTCGAGGTGATTTAGCGAATCACCCTATTTCTGAAGCTTGCGCCGCTGTATCTGTTGGGATTATTCATGGGCAGCCAAGATTGGACCTTCCATATAGTGAAGATTCAATCGCTGATACAGATATGAACGTGGTTATGACAGAATCAGGAGGGTTTATTGAAATTCAAGGAACCGCTGAGCAGGCTTCCTTCAATCGAAATGAGCTCGATATTTTGCTATCGCTAGCTGAGAGAGGGATTCGGCAAATTATTGATCTGCAAAATGAACTGACTGGCAATCAACCGACTATTTAAATCATGAATCTTGTTTGTGCCTCCGCTAATTCACATAAGTACAGCGAGATGGTTCAAATACTTTCTGGAGTAGTCAATCTCATTCCTCGTCCATCCGAGATTCCCGATGTGGTAGAAGATGCTGACACGCTTGAGGGAAATGCGAGATTGAAAGCGACGGCAGTTCGATCGGCGACAGGTTGTGCAGCGGTAGCGGACGATACAGGTCTTGAAGTCGATGCCCTTGGGGGAGCTCCAGGAATTTTCTCCGCACGATACGCAGGTGAAGATGGGACAGATGAAGATAATGTTTCTAAATTATTGAAAGAAATGTCGGAAGTCACTGGAGAAGGTAGAAGCGCGAGGTTTCGAACGATTGCCCTGATTGCTTGGGAAGATGGTGCGGAAACCATTGCCGAAGGAGTTGTTGAAGGGATTATCGCTGCGACGCCATCTGGGATAGGGGGTTTCGGCTATGACTCGGTATTTATTCCCACTTATGGAGGGGGAAAAACTTTTGCCGAAATGGACGATAAAGAAAAAAATGCTATAAGTCATAGAGGAGCGGCATTTCGGGCGCTCAAAGAGTTACTTTAGTAGCGCATAGGATGATTGGTCAGTCACTGCTAAGTGCTCGGCTTGCACCTGCCATGAGGATTGCGCCTATTAATGTAGAAAAAAATGCAAGCACCCAGGCTAGTTCGAACCCCGAGTTGTCTACGACAATTCCAAAGCCAAGCGGTGCGACCATAGCTCCAAAGCGAATACTGGTTTGAAGAGTTGCCGTTGCAGCACCAGGGTCATCTGGGTGTTGCTCTATTACGCCAAGAAGAAGTAGGCCAGGCCATGCCCAGCCAATACCGAAAGAAATCAGTGATCCAAGGAGGATGCTCGTCTTAGTTCCTATCGCTAGAAGAACAAAAGCCGCTGATCCGAAAGTCAGTAGCATGGAAACAGCCTTGAATCTATCGAATTCAAATCTGTCAGCAAGGAATCCCCAACTTAGGCGCGCAACGATCATAATTAACCCCCCTATTCCAAGGATCAACCCAGCCGAGCTCTCGCTATAGCCGGCTTCTTCCGCTGCTGTAGTAAGAAATCCGGCCATTGTTACAACTGCTGCAGCCGAAAAGGCGCCTGCAATCGAGGCGATTCGTAGATGGCGATAACGCCACATATCGCGCCTTGAAGGGAAAGTCCCAGATTTAGTAACGGCTATATTAGGTATTAGCATCCATGCTGGGAAAGCAAGCGCAGCGAGTATGAGGAACGTTCCTTCCCATCCCACTGATGAACCAAGAATTGGAACTGCCAGTCCTGCAAGAGCAGTAGAGAATGGGACTGCTGATTGTTTAGTAGCCATGGCAATTCCTTGGCGAGGTTGCTCTATTCCATTAGAGATCAAAGTGTTAGTGGCAGGTTGTATTAGTCCTTCACCAACTCGGTTTAAGCCGATGCATAACAGAAGCACAACGTAGGTCTGTGCGGTAGTGCCTACCAGGAGGGAAGAAATGGCGGCTATGGAAATGCCAGCTCTGATAATCACTTGCGGACCTTTGCGGTCAGATATCCCTCCACCCGTTTGCATGATGATGCTGGAGACTAAGTAACCGAAAGTAAGTAGCGCTCCTAGTTCTGTGTCGCCAAAATTTAAGTCTTCTTTTATTTGTGGTGCAAATGAACCAACTAAAAATCCAGGTAATGACACCATTGTGATTGCTGCTGCGGCGGCACTGGTTGGACGCCAGAATGGAAGACGAGTCGAATTGCTATTGTTAGCCACCCTAAGAACCTACTTGTCTATGGGTGATTCAGCGAAGTCATGGACTATTAATAGTCATTGTGACCATTAATAGTGGTATATTTATGGTTATTAGCCGCCACACTCACCATGGAGGAATTAACTATTCCCACTTCTACTGCATTCCTAACTGATCACTATGAATTGACTATGTTAGACGCTCTCGTTCAATCAGGGAACGTCGATAGCAGCGCTGTCTTCGAAGTGTTTGTCCGAGAGCTACCTTTAGGTATCCCTTTCGGAGTCTTTGCTGGGAGCGGTACACTCGCAGAAAGTATTCACAAATTTTCTTTCACCGAGGAACAGTTAGATTTTCTAAGCTCTAAAAATCTTGTATCCGACGATACAGTCAGATGGCTTTCGGGATATAGCTTTAATGGAGACATTCTTGCTTATCGCGAAGGGGAACTGTACTTTCCCAATAGTCCTGTCATGACCATTGAGGGTAGACTTGGTGAAGCACTGATACTAGAGACTCTGATCCTTTCAATCCTTAACCATGCATCATCTATTGCTACAGCTGCAGCTCGCATCGCCCAGGCGGCAAATGGAAAATATGTAATGGAAGCAGGCTCAAGGCGAATTCATCCCGAATCAGCCGTACATGCCGCAAGAGCGGCTTATCTTGGCGGCATTGATGCTACTTCGAACCTTGCAGCTGGCCTTCGTTGGGGAATCCCCACCATCGGAACAGCATCTCATGCTTTCACACTTGCTTACTCTTCAGAATCTGAAGCGTTTAACGCTCAGCAGGAGTTCATAGGTTCTGATTCAATCTTTCTTGTAGATACCTATGACATAGTCCAAGGTATTCAAAACGCTGTAGAAGTAACAGATGGGAAACTAAAAGGAATTCGTCTCGATTCGGGAGATTTGGAAGCTGGCGCTGAGATAGCTCGAGGCTTGTTAGATGAACTCGGAGCAAAAGACGCACAAATTATGGTTTCAGGCGACCTTGATGAATATCGAATCCAAGAGCTTCGTGCTGCACCGATAGATGCTTTTGAGTCAGGCCATAGACTTGTTACTGGGTCAGGGGCACCTTCTGCTGGATTCGTATACAAGCTTGTAGAGATTGAAGACAAACTCTTGGCCAGAGGGCAAATGAGGGCTGTAGCGAAAACTTCAAAAGGAAAAGAGTCAGTCGGTGGAAAGAAACATGCGAAACGCCTGCTTTCAAATGAAGCTTACGCTATAAAGGAGATCCTCACTTCAGGTCCGAGCGCCTTCGATGTTCCACTGAAACAAAATGAAAGAAACCTTCAAGCGCCTCTCTGTATCTGTGGGGACTTTATAGATGACTGGGAGCTGAATATGGCGCGGGACCACCTTCAAATAAGGATAGAAGAGATCCCTAAAGAGATTCGTCTCCGAAAAGATGGACCGCCCGCTATTCCTACCAAAAATCTACAAGCAGAGCCCACATGAGTAAAAAAACCGCCCTGCTGATTGTCGATGTTCAACCAACGTTCTGTGAAGAGGGCTCTTTGCCGGTTGATGGAGGAAATTTGGTCGCTGAGAAAATAGGTGATCTGATTGGTGGATCTCATGATTATGACATGGTCGTGACTACACAAGACTGGCATATTGACCCAGGAGCCCATTTCGATCTTCATCCAGACTTTGCAAACACTTGGCCTCGTCATGGTGTAGCCGGAACGCCTGAAGCGGAACTTCATCCTTCGCTCGCTCCTTTATTGGACAAAATAAACGTCCGAGTAAAGAAAGGGCAATACGCCGCAGCGTACTCAGGCTTTGAAGGAACGGATGAACATGGAACGTTTCTTCATGAAATTCTTTCTGAAGCAGGTATTCAACGAATTGAAACTGTGGGCTTGGCATTCGACTACTGCGTTAAAGAGACAGCTCTGGATGGAATAAAATTAGGGTATGAAGTCGAAGTTCTGAAGGCTTTTACAGCTCCGGTTTCATCAGAAACTGCAGAGAATGCCATGGACGAGCTTAAGTTAGCGGGTGTCCAGATCAATCAGGACTTTACTAGAGAGGATTCGGGATGACTAACTCCGATGCAGACATAGACTTTGTTAAGAGTTACGACCCAAGTCTTTTCCCTCCAAACGCCGTCACAGCCGACGTTGTTTTGCTAACGATTAGGTCAGGAAGGTTGGCTGTGCTACTGGTCGAGCGAGACAAACCTCCGCAGCAGGGAAGTTGGGCTCTCCCAAGTGGGCACCTCGACCCACAGGAGTCAATTACCGAAACGGCGTTAAGGGAATTATCAGAAAAAACAGGGCTTTCTGCTGAACCGGTTCACCTTGAGCAATTACATACATACTCAACCCCCGGAAGAGATGCTAGAGATCAGAAAATGAGAGTGACGTCGGTAGCTTATTTGGCTTTCATGCCTGATCCGGGTACGCCTCGCGCAGGCGCTGGTGCTCGCTCTGCACGCTTCTGGGCTGTTGATGATCTTCCTGAGTTCAATTCGTCGGTAGAGAGTAGTGAGGGTCCTATGCTCGCGTTTGACCATTCTGAGATGCTTTCTGATGGACTGGAAAGGGCGGCAGCAAAACTAGAATACACAACGCTTGCAACCGCTTTTGTTGATGACAAGTTTACGATCTCTGACCTAAGGCATGTCTACGAAGCGGTATGGCGAAGCCAAATTGACCCAGCTAATTTCTCAAGAAAGGTAAAGGCAACCCCCGGTTTTATCGAACCTACCGGAGGGAAACGAGCCACTGGTAGAGCTCCTGCTGGTCTATTTGTCAAAGGATTCGCCGAGATCATATCACCTCCATTTTTTCGTCCATCTATGCAGTAGGCCCGAAGTGAATGAGCTATTTCATTTCATAAAACGTAGGACGCAGGAAAACGGCAGATACCCTGATCCATGCTGCGCCGGTGGCGGAATTGGCAGACGCGCAGGGTTTAGGTCCCTGTGTCCTTTTGGATGTGTGGGTTCAAGTCCCACCCGGCGCACAAAAGAATATTATCTTAGGCAATGCCGTGAAGATTTTTCTCTGTATGCGGCTACGCTAGAAGCGTCGTAATGGTGGAATCGGCCTAACCGAGACCAAGTCGAAATTAGATCTGAGGAGCTCAGAAAATATGTCCCTTCCTACAAAACCCCTCGCTTCAGATAGAGGATCACAGATGCCAGGCCAATTTGATGTTTATTCCCAGTTATTAAAGAATCGTATTGTAATGCTATGGGATACTGTGGATGATGACATAGCGAAATCAATTACAGCTCAATTGCTTTTCCTTGAAGGAGAGAACCCAGATCAAGATATCTGGCTTTATATTAATTCTCCTGGAGGGTCTGTGACTGCCGGAATGGCAATCTATGACACGATGCAATTTATTAAACCTGACGTTGCAACGATCTGTCTGGGTTTAGGTGCTTCTATGGGGCAATTTCTTCTTGGGGCAGGAGCTCCTGGGAAGCGATACTCACTTAAGCATGCGCGCATAATGATGCATCAGCCCTCTGGCGGTATCCAAGGTCAAGCTTCAGATATTGCAATACAAGCTGAACAACTCAACTACATAAAACGGTTAATGGCCGAACTAATCGCTGGGCACACTGGCCAAGATGTTGAGCAGGTCCAAGCAGATTCAGATCGAGATCGGTGGTTCACAGCTGAAGAAGCAAAAGAATATGGAATCGTTGATCATGTGATTGCCAGCAGAGGTGAAGTGAACTAATTATCGGTGAATCCGGTATTACTCTTCAGTTGCTTCAGGAGCTGGAGTGCTACTCGTTTCAAACGGTGATATAAATTTCAGGCCGCATTCTGTTTCTCCATACAATTCAAGGGCACGAGCAGATGTTGTAACCTCATCAAGTTCTTCCTGAAATTTTCTTAGCTCGGTTGTTCGTTGGCTTGGAGAGACAGAAACTATTTTCGAGAGGATGTCTTCATATAAAGAAGCTACTGCTTGTGCTTCGTTTGAGATGCTAGAAGGGGCTGAAGATGCTAGTTCAAGAAGGTCAGCTATCGTTTGGTTGACAAGTTGAGAGTTGTCTAAAGTGAGGTTTGTTAAAGCCGAATCGGGGCCGGCTAGGACTTGGAGCTTTTTACAGAAATCAGATGATGATCCCTCGGCCAGGTCGTTCGAGCAGGAAGCTGATAAGAAAAGCAGAAGAATGAACGCTACGAATGCAGATAGCTTTTGAGGTTTCACTTTCCTGATACAGCGGTTTCACGTAGTTCTGCAATGGCAGTTTTAGGGCCGTCAGGGTGAGAGAAAATAGCACTCCCAGCTACAAAGACGTTCGCTCCAGCACACGTAGCTTGTGCGATAGTAGATGCTGAAATACCTCCGTCAACCTCAATGTCAATTTCAGAACCTTGTTCTAAAATCCATGATTTAACCTTTTCTATTTTTGTTTCTTGAGATGGAAGATACTTTTGGCCTCCAAAGCCCGGATTCACTGACATGATTAGAACTTGATCAACCAGATGTAAAACATGTTTGATATTTTCTACTGGAGTAGCTGGATTCAACGTAACCCCTGCTTTTGCTCCAAGTTCGAGAATCCTGTTTACCGACCGGTCGAGGTGTTTGGTTGATTCCACATGGAGCATAATTAAGTCACACCCCGCTTCTATATACATGGGAGCTAAGAGGTCAGGGTCCTCTACCATTAGGTGGGCTTCAAAGGGTATCTCAACGGATTCTCTACAAGAGTTAACAACGTCTGGACCGATAGTTAGGTTCGGAACAAAGTTTCCATCCATTACATCCCAGTGGATTCGATCCGCCCCGGCTTCTTCTAGCATTTTTAGTTCTTCGCCTAACCGGCTGAAATCAGCAGGAAGGATTGAAGGGCAAATCTCAACTTGACTACCCATATCTCTTTCCCCCATTCGTCTCAATAGCTTGGTCTTATCATCCAATGAAAATCTGGAATATCTCCATTATTCCTATTATCTACGGTTACTCAATGGATAGCGAGAGATTTATTTCAAGAGATTGAGAACTTATCACCTATTGAGGGAAAATTGTTCCAGGATTTAATATTCCACCAGGATCAAATACAGCTTTTATCTCTCGAAAAATATCGATTTCTGTCGTTGTTCTGTTGAGGTATAGATGGTGTGCTTTAGCTCGGCCTATACCATGCTCTGCAGATATGCTCCCTCCCAGCGACGCAACGTATTTCAACACAGCTGTATCGACCTCCAAGTCTTCGGGATCAGGGCCAAGAATATTTACATGAATGTTTCCATCTCCTGCATGGCCGAATAGAAACAGTTGAGTCTCATTGTCGATTGTGTTGATGACCTCTTGAACGTGATTACAGAATTCATTCAACTTTCCGTGAGGGAGTGAAACATCTAACTTGTGTGGAACTCCGGCAGCTGAAATTGCTTCGGTATGTAGGTCCCTGTATTGCCATAGTTTTTTTCTACTCAGACTGTCGCTGCCATATGCGACAAAATTTGATGTGCTAAGGAAAGCTGATAACGGGCTACTGCTAATTCTTTCCTCCAAGCCTATTTGGCCGCCAACATCAACTAATAAGTAGGCACCTAATTGTGTATTCCAAGGCGGAGCTATTTTGAATTTTTCGCAAACAAGGTCTAGCCCATTTTGAAAAAATACTTCACAAGCTTGAACATCCTCAAGGGACTTTCTTATCTCTTCGACAATACCCAAAGCTTCGCTGAGAGATTGAAATCCTAGCAGAATTGATAGCTCTTCTTTATGAGGTTTTACCAGACGAAGTCGAGCTCTTGTCACGACCGCAAGGGTTCCCTCACTGCCACAGAGCAACCCTGGAAGATGATACCCCGTATTATCTTTAGCTAGTCCACGAAGGTCTCCTATGACTTCTCCAGTTCCTGAAACAGCTTCTAAGCCGAGGACCTGCTCGCGAGTGTTTCCATACCGAAGCACCTGCGACCCTCCGGCATTCGTAGCTATTGTTCCACCAATCGATGCAGAATCTCTTGCACTTAAATCAACACCATATTTCCATCCAAGCCGAGAAGCTGCCTGCTGGACGTCGCCTAGTGTTGCACCGGCTTGAGTCACTATTTGCCCTGTGGCGTCGTCTACCTCCTCAATATCTGTCATTCTCTTGAGCGATAGAACTAGTTCTCCATTTACTGGTGTCGCGCCTCCGACCATCCCTGTATTCCCTCCTTGGGGGACAAGAGCAACAGAATTGTTATAGCACCACTTCACTACCTGCGAAACCTGTTCCGTGGTTTTCGGCAATAGGACGGCGGGAGTATCTCCTGAGTATCTTCTCGTCCAGTCAACCGTGTATGCGCTATTGAGTGAAGGATCTGTAACGATGCCATCGCTGCCTAGAATAGTTCTCAAGCTTTCTAATTCCATTTTCAGAAATCGTAACAGTAATTTGGAATCCTAGAGAAATGATGCATTGAGTGTTTTGCCAAATCACGACTTCGTACTATTTGCTTCTATGCTTTTAGGTAATGACTTCTAAAGCGCAAAAAACTCGAGACGATGGTGTCACCGCGATGTATGCCTATTGTTTACGATTCTTTTCAGAACTTAAAGCCTTGGGCGTCACCAACGCCATCGTTTCACCTGGTTCTAGAAGTACCCCCTTAGTTCTTTCAGCTAAACAAGTCGGCCTGAAAGTAATAGTTCAACTTGACGAAAGAGTTGCTGCATTCCACGCTTTAGGAGAGGCAAAAGCGACCGGCGTTCCCTCTGTCCTTATATGCAGCTCAGGTACTGCTGCAGCGAACTATCTTCCAGCAGTTGTCGAAGCAAACCATGCCACAACGCCTATGATTATTTGCACAGCGGACCGCCCTCCAGAACTTCGACAATGGGGAGAGGGCCAAACGATCAACCAAGTCGGGCTTTATGGAGACAACGTCCGATGGCATTATGACCTTCCAGTCGCTTCCGAAATTGACGAAAGCCATGCCCGATCCACAGCGCTTCGGGCCTGGTCGATGTCTACAAGTAGGCTTCAGGGCCCTGTGCACCTAAATTGGCCATTTAGAAAACCCCTTGAACCGACCCAAAATCTAGCAACGCCTGAAGCAACGCTTTCCCCTGAATCACTGTCTCAGGAAGAGGTACTTAGGAGTTCTTCGCTTGCCGGTCTTGCCAAGGTGTATGAACGAGGGCTCATCACCGTCGGACCAAATAGTCTTCAAAGTCAAGAGCTCGAAACTCTTCTAGCGTTTAGCTCAGATAGTGGTTGGCCGATATTGGCTGACCCATGTTCACAGCTTCGAGATAAAGAAAGCCGAAATAGTGCTCCTATCATCACATCAGGAGAGCTTTTATTCGGAGAGGAACGATTTACGTCACTTCTCGCTCCAGTAGACGTAATTGTCCATGTTGGACTACCAGCCACTTCAAAGGCATATCGCTTATGGAAACAAACAACCCCTCCAGTGAGGTATGTCATTGTTTCCCCTGGTGTGGATTGGCCAGATCCCTCACATGAAGCAACGGACATTGTCCAAGGCCCTATCACAGCCATGTTCTCTGAGCCTTCCTCTGGGAGAGGAGTAAACAGTAGTTGGTGCGAACTCTGGGTGAAGCACAACAATATTGCTTTAGAGGCAGTAACGAAACATGTATCGGAAAACCGAAGTGAACTATCTTTGGCGTCACGAATTCTTTCGACTATTCCATCTGGAACTTCTCTTATGCTGTCAAATTCGATGATTGTTAGAGATGCAGAATTGGTGCTGCAAAATATGGAGACTGATGTAAGAGTAATTAGTAACCGAGGAGCGAATGGGATTGATGGTGTCATATCAACCGGTATCGGCGTTTCTTCTTCTAGCGAAGGACCATGCCTTATCCTCATAGGAGATGTTGCCGCAGTACACGACATAGCGGGCTTAGTAGCAGCAGGGAGGCTCCAAAGCGACGTAGTAATCGTGGTCATTGATAATGGCGGTGGAGCAATATTTTCATTTCTGCCGGTAGCTAATGAAATCGATAATGACAGTTTCGAGGACCTCTTCACCACTCCTCATCACACCAACCTTGTAGATGTTGCATCATCAGTAGGTATTCAATCTGAGGTCATCGAATCATCTCCAGACATTGAGAAACTTCTCGTGCGTGCCTTTGAATCAGAAGGACCAAGCTTATTTCTATGCAACACCAGTGTCGAAGAAACGGTGAAGGCATATAAGGATATTCGTGCCGGTTTCCGAGCATCTTTTCGTGAGGGATAATGCTTCAAAAAAGTAGTGGAGAAGCGGTCGATCTTTGGGTGCGTGATGAAGGTGAAGGACTTCCGGTCGTGCTTCTACATGGTTTTACTGGAAGTGGGGACTCTATGTCAGAGTTAGTTTCACCTAATACCAATAGGGTTATTATTCCAGATCTCATAGGTCACGGATTAAGCCCAGCTCCAGACCAACTGAGCGTTTATAGGATGGAGGCAATGGTTGGACAGCTTCATCATTTGATTCAAGAGAAACTAAATGTACCCGGAGTACTGTGCGGCTATTCAATGGGTGCTCGACTTGCCTTATCTTATTCTTTGAAGCATGCACGAGAGATATCGGGATTAGTTCTGATCGGTGGGACTCCTGGAATCGAGGATCATGAAGAAGCTGCGGCGCGAGCTACTAACGATGCTCGACTTGCTTCTCGTATAGAGAACGAAGGGATGTCAGAATTTGTGCAGTATTGGGAGCGCCTTCCCCTTTTCGCATCGCAGGTTCATCTATCTGATGGGGTTAAACGATCCATTCGACGTATGCGGCTTGCCCAGCGTTCCCACGGAATAGCAAACAGTCTTCGGATGGCGAGCACTGGAATCATGACGTCCATGTGGAAAGAACTCGAGAAATTGGAGATCCCCACTCTTCTTATCACTGGAGCTTATGATGAGAAATTTTCGGAGTTAGCAGAGCAGATGGAAAGAGCTATTCCATCTGCTTGTCATGTCACTATCCCAAATGCCGGGCATGCTGCTCATACAGAAAATCCAATAGTTGTTAAAAGGCGTATAGAAGAATTCCTAAGGAAGCTATGAGCGACATGATCTTAGAAATCTTCGACATTGACCTTTCAATGAGAGAACCCCTTATCACATCGCAGCAGACAATATCCCAGAGATCAGGACAAGAAATCCATCTTGCCCACGAAGGGTGTATAGGGAAAGGAGAGGTTCTTCCCCTACCTTTATGGTCGAAGGTTACTGATCTAGAAACGAAAGAGGAACTTAAAGGAATTCAATCGAACCTAGAAGATTTTCTGATAAACGCGCAAAGTTTTTCCCACGAAGTCCAAGCTGGAATGACTTCCGCTATTTGGGGGCAGAAAGCTGCCTTGCTTGGCGAACCCTTATGGTCAGTTCTTGGCGGGACTTCGGATCAGGTGCTTGTAAATGCCATTATCGGAGGAGGAAATGAAGCAGAGTTTAGAAACTCTTTAGAAAAAGCGCTGAACGATGGTTATAGGACGATCAAGGTAAAGATGGGCTTTCCCGAGGATCAGAGAAGGCTGAAGATAGTCTCTGAATACGTGACATCTGAAATTAAAGTTCGCCTCGACGCGAACTGTTCATGGACTCTTCGAGAAGCAGTGGAGGTAACCAGGCAGGCCGAAAAACTCTTTCATGACCAACTTGAGTATGTGGAAGACCCCGTTTCGACGATTGAACAACTTCATCAAGTGCGAGCCGAGCTACCTATCCCAGTAGCCACGGATGCTCTGACTCCTGACGCGGAATCTATCAAGCAGGTAATAAGTATGGGGGTAGTGAATAATATAATTCTTAAGCCTCTCTTACTAGGAGGAATCGACTCTGTGATCGCTCTTTCAAAGGTCGCTCGGAGTGCCGGAATCACTTCAGTCATTTCATCTACTTTTGATGGGCCAGTAGGGTTAACATCCTGGTGTCATTTAGCTTCAGCGATAGGGCCAAACACTACTCACGGATTAGGGACAGCAGGACTAATAGACGATAAACGGATGAGGCCTTTAATCCCCAGAAATGGGGTTATCGAACTCAGCTCCTAAAGAAGTCGTTTCTTGGCGACTTTTCCAGAAGTTGTTTTTGGCAAGGCGCTCACGATATGCAGGGCACGCGGTAGGGCGAACCTAGGAAGGACTTCGCTCAGCGCCTCTCGCGTTTGCTCTAAAGATACAGCGGTTTCCTTATCCGTTGGGACAACGAATGCTGTGACCACCTCTCCCCATTCCTCGTCTGGGCTCCCTACGACTGCGGCTTCATTTATCCAAGAAAGCCCTGACAGCGCTCGCTCCACCCTAGCTGGCCAAATCATTTCCCCCCCTGAAACAATTACATGCTCTATTCTCCCAAATACTTTGAGTTTCCCATCCTTATCAAACTCACCACCGTCTCCAGTCGGAAACCACCCTCCATCCGTAAAAGGCGAAACCCCGTTTCTATAACAGCGCAATAAGCTTGGGGACTTTATGAGAATCTGACCATCGATAATCTTTATCTCGACTCCCTCCAGAGGGATTCCGTCGTAAACCACGCCACTCGCTGTTTCCGTCATTCCATATGTAGCTACGACATTAGGTGGAAGGTCTATTGGGATACTTGAACCACCGACGAGGACTTTTCGAAAAAGTGATACATCAATTCGCTGCATTGCGGTGACGACAAGCGAAACAAGAGTAGATTCTGAACGGCCAGATTTTTCACAAGCGCTAGCTGAGAACTTGCTATGAACTTCAACTTCGGTTCCAGTGAGCAGAGCTCTAGTCACCACCGACAGCCCGCCGATGTGAGACACAGGGATGCAACAAAGCCATCGGTCGCGCTCTGGATCAATAAGTAAACTATCGGACGTCATTTTTGCTGAAGCTGCAACAGCATCGTGAGTAAGTACAACACCTTTAGGAGATCCACCTGTTCCGCTCGTCGCAACAACTAGCGCATCACCGTTCTCAACGGGATAGCCTTTCCGGTCCTGTTCTGAATCTGGTGTAATGACTTTTGATGCGCCCATGCGCTCTATAAGTCTGCGGCGCTCTTCGAACGGAAGTCTTTGATCTACCGGAAAAGCAGCATCACCTTCATCCCAAATTCTCTGAAGGGAGGAAACAAATAAATCACCGCCGGGAATATCAAGGGCTACAAGCTTTGGCACCCTTCTACTTTGCCAGATCTACGCGGCTTAGGGTATTTAGTGTTAAATCAACCACATGTCCCATACAGCAGTAAAAATCAGGTAAGTTTCAGCAATGCCTCAACATAATATTTGTGTCTTTTGTGCGTCAAGCTTAGGCGGGGACCCTACGTACTCTAGATTGGCTACGGAAGTAGGAGAAATCATCGCCAAATCTGGCATGGGGCTGGTCTATGGAGGGGCATCGATAGGTCTCATGGGGAAGGTGGCTGACGCCGCATTAGTCAATGGGGGACAAGTAACCGGAGTGATCCCTGACGGTCTCCGAAGTCGCGAGCTAAATCACAAGGGCTTAACTGAACTTCTTATCACGGAAGATATGCACGAACGCAAAAGAATCATGTACGAACGCTCAGACGGTTTCCTTGCCCTTCCTGGGGGGATGGGAACTCTAGAAGAAATCTTTGAATCCGCTACATGGACAAAGCTGGGATTTCACAAAGGACGAAAAAATAAACCCGTTATCCTAGTTGGAAGCAGCTCTTTTTGGTCCCCGCTCATGTCTTTTCTAGACATGCTTGTCGAAGAAGAACTTATGAAAGTTAGCGATAGGGAAATAGTCGCCTACGAGGAAAATCCTAAAAAGGCTGTAGATCGACTACTCAGCTATTTCGACAGTCGATAACGAGTTCGAACAATAATTCGGAAAATCTAGATTCTGAGTCCTACACTTTCCATATGAATATCAAATGGGTCGGAGCAAAAAAAACTGTCTACGATGCTCTTGGCGGAAGTAAATGGTTCGAAGAGCTCGTTGAACACTTTTATGAGAATGTTGAAAAAGACGAACGAATCCGCCATCTATACCCCGATGACCTGACGCTACCGAAAAAAAATACTGCAGATTTTCTAATCCAATACTGGGGAGGCCCCTCAACTTATTCAGACAGGCGAGGACACCCACGCTTACGAATGCGACACGCCCCATTTCAGATAGGCCAAGAAGAACGAAATGCATGGATGGAAAGTATGACAAGTGCACTGGAAATTATGCATCCGCCCAGTGAGATCATGAAAGCAATGCTGGAGTATTTTGACATGGCTGCCACTCATATGGTCAATACTGAGATTTAAACATTGTCTACGAAGATAACCTCATACCTTCAGAATTGATAGGCTGAAGGTGTCTTGGAGGATAGATGACAACACTGGGATACACCCCGTTCGATTGCGACAACCATTACTATGAGGCCCTCGACGCCTTCACTCGCCATGTGCCCCGAGAGTGGCAAAAACGCTGTGTCCAATGGTGTGATATTGACGGGAGAAAATATCACTTAGTCGGTGGTGAAGTTAGCAAAGCTGTTTCTAACCCGACATGGGACCCCATAGCAAAACCCGGTGCCCTGCACGAATACTTTCGAGGAAACCCGACGGGAAGATCCCCTCTAGAAATGCTCAAAGATCGCGAACCGTTACCCGGTGAGTACATGGATAGAGACCTACGGGTCAAAAAAATTAAAGAACAAGGCCTCCAAGGCGTTTGGCTCTTCCCGACGCTAGGGGTCCTATACGAGGAGCTTCTAAAGAACGATATTGAAGCAGTTAAAGTCCTCTTTAGGGCTTTCAATCGATGGTTAGATGAGGACTGGGGCTGTAATTATCAGGACACTATTTTCGCTGCTCCATATATCTCACTCTGCGATGTTGATTTTGCTGTTGAGGAGCTGCAGTGGGCGCTGGACCAAGGTGCCAGAGTTGTCTGTATTAGACCAGCTGCGGTCTGGACTGATGAAGGCCCAAAATCTCCAGGAAATAAGATGTTTGACCCATTTTGGTCTCAACTAAATGAAGCAGGAATACCTCTTGTGATCCATGCAGGAGATAGCGGATATTCGAGCCAAGGGTACGCGGAAGATGGATTTGGAGCTAGTTTCGGGGGGGCTAGCTCGTATGTGCCATCAATCAAAGCATTCAACATCGAACGGGCTGCTCTTGACTGGCTTATGACTATGTCATTGGAAAAAATGTATGAAAGATACCCAAATTTACGGATAGCATCTGTCGAGAATGGATCGACTTTTCTCCCTGACCTGTTTCGAAAATTGCCCCAGCAGAAAAATAAATTAATGGGCTGGTTTAAAGAAGATCCTCTGGAGCAATTCAAAGAACATGTTTGGATCAACCCATTTTGGGAAGATAACCCATCTGAAGTTGCTGACTATATGGGAAGTGATCGGGTTATTTTCGGATCTGACTGGCCCCATATCGAAGGGATGCCGACCCCACTCGATTACGTCGATGAATTAAGCAGCTTTGATGAACATGACCGGAAACTGATCCTTCATGACAATGTGCTTGAACTCAATACGCCGAGGTCAACGTAACCTGTCAGCCACCACTTACAGTAATGTCTTCACCAGTTACCCACGATGAAGCATCCGATGCAAGATACAAAACAGCTGAGGCAATATCTTGAGGGGTTCCAAGGCGCTGAAGAGGAATACCAGTTTCCTTAGCGTACGCCGGTAGATCTTCGGGAGTGAGTTTCATCACTTCGTAAAAAATTTCAGTAGGTACGGCGCCTGGGCTAACAGAATTAACACGGATGTTCGGCGCGAGCTCAAAAGCTAGTGATGCTGTAAGAACGTTCACACCAGCTTTTGAAGCAGCGTAATGGGAATTATTCGGTACAGCCCCTGATGA
>CABZWT010000001.1:0-102520 GCA_902529525.1 Actinomycetota bacterium | reverse complement strand
AGTTCGCTGACTGGTGTACATGTCTGCCAGAGGCGTCCATTGCGATACACCTGCTGCTCCATGAATTTGAATAGCTTCATCAATAATGTGACATACACGAATTGGAACCATAGCTTTGACTGCACTCACCCAAACTCGTGCAGCTTCATTGCCTAACTCATCCATAGCTTTTGCTGCTGTTAAGACCATACGCCGCATAGATTCAATTTCTATTCTTGCTTTAGCAATAACTTCAATGTTTTTTCCTAAGCTTGCTATAGGTTTTCCGAAAGCTTCTCGAGTTAATCCACGTTTGACCATCATTTCAATTGCTCGCTCGGCTGCTCCGATTGATCTCATACAGTGATGTATTCTTCCTGGTCCAAGTCTCACTTGAGAAATTTCGAACCCTCTTCCCTCTCCGAGAAGAATATTGTCTTTGGGAACACGGCAATCATTAAATCGAAGATGCATATGGCCATGTGGTGCGTCATCTTTTCCAAAGACATGGCAAGGTCCAAGTATCTCTACTCCTGGGTTGTCCATAGGAACAAGAATTTGGGATTGACGTTTATGCGGTGGCCCGTCAGGGTTGGTTTGGACCATGCATATCATGATTTTGCAACGTGGGTCTCCAGCTCCAGAAATATAAAATTTTTCGCCGTTAATAACCCATTCGTCACCATCAAGGATCGCTCGGCATGAAATGTTTTTGGCATCTGACGAGGGGATATCTGGTTCTGTCATCGCATACGCTGACCGGATTTCACCGTTAAGGAGAGGTGTTAACCACTTTTCTTTCTGCTCCGGAGTTCCTACACGCTCAAGGACTTCCATGTTTCCGGTATCGGGGGCAGAACAGTTAAGGCTTTGAGAGGCGATAGGGTTTTTCCCTAGTTCTGTTGCTATGTATGCATAGTCAAGATTTTTTAGTCCTTCTCCTGTTTCAGCATCTGGAAGAAAAAAATTCCAAAGCCCCTGTTCCTTCGCCTTGGTTTTTAATGAATCTAACAACTCGAGTTGGCCTTCCCCATATCCCCAACGTTCTTCACGGCCTTCACCAAGTCGGAAAAATTCGTTTGTATGGGGATCTACTTCTTCGGTAATAAATTTTTTCACTGCGTCAAAGAGCGGTCGGACTTCTTCCGACATTCTCAGATCAAACATTTCTGGTGTTGTTTCAAGTCCGGCCATCGTTCCTCCTGTAAATTCCTGTTATTCACCTTATGGGATGAGAAAGTGTTTCACTAACTGACGAATCTATTTACGAAATTTCGGCTTTACGGTAAAAATCAAGTAGTTTCTCCGTATTGGGAAACTCAGCAAAATCCCGAAATTATTGACCCCTAGAATTTAAGAAGGGTTTGCATGGCATCACAAGAAATAACTACTGAAGCACTTCACATGTGTTTTTCAGAGTACGAAGAACTCCTAAACAACCTATCTGAAGGACAATGGGGTATTCAGTCCCTTTGTCCTGATTGGGATATCCGTGGCGTTGGTATTCACCTTTCTGGAATTGAAGACCTTCTTCTTGGCTGGTCTCCGAGCAGCCCAGAGGAATGGCCACCTTTTGGAGAAATGGCAGAATTTGAAAAGACGTCGAGTGAATGGACAAATAATGCCTTTGTTGAAGAAACCAGAACAATTCTAGAAGAACGAAAGGTCGAGCTTGAAGCACTTGATTCAACTGGGTGGGATACTCCGTGCATGACACCCGTTGGTTCGGGGACATACGGACGTTTTATGAATATTCGTGTGTTTGATTTTTGGGTACACCAAAGAGATATCACTCTTCCACTCGGGATTGAAACAAACGACTCTGGCGTACACGCTGATATAGCGCTCGACGAAGTACATGGATCTTTGGGTTACATTGTTGGAAAAAAAATAGGCTTGCCTGAAGGTATGAGCATCGGATTTCGACTGAATGGAGGAATCGAGCGGGATATGTTTGTCAACGTCGATGGAAGAGCACAAGTAGTCGATGATATAAGTGGTCCGTCTGTGGAGCTCGTCGCTGATAGTACGAGTTTTGTCATGCTCGCCTGCGGGAGAATAGACCCTCAAGAAGAAATAGACGCTGGGCGTATCTCTTGGTCAGGTGATGTCGAGTGGGGGGAGAAAGCTGCTCGTAATCTCCGCTTTACTATGTAGTAAAAAGAACCAGCACTTTTAGATTTTAATTTGGAGAATGCGCTGATGGCGGTAATGTCAAACTGTGGCTCTAAGAGAAACAAACCTTGACAAACTCGACGGAGGGTCCTTTGACGTTCTTATTGTCGGCGGTGGAATTAATGGCGCAGTCTCTGCTGCGGCTCTTTCTGCTCGCGGTGCTTCTGTTGCTCTGATAGACCGAGGCGATTTTGCTGGTTTTACCAGTCAAGAATCATCAAATCTTGTTTGGGGTGGAATCAAATACCTAGAGAACTACGAGTTCCCGCTTGTACGTAAACTCTGCATGAGCCGAAATCGACTTATGCGTGCATATCCTGCCAATGTTAAAGAAATAGGTTTTCTTGGTGTTCTAGGCGAAAATGCACCATTTCCGCCTTGGGTAGTCGGTGTGGGCGCCTTTGCTTACTGGGGGATTGGGAATTTTAAAACTAACGCTCCTCGCCCGATGAGCCCAGAGACTGTAGAACGAATTGAACCAATAATTAACACTGTTGGGACGGTTGGAGGAATCGAATACGCGGATGCGTACTTGAAGGACAACGATGCCAGATTCGTTTTCAGCTTTATTCGCTCAGCTATGGATGTCGGAGCTGTAGCGGCAAATTATGTGGAATTAGAGAATGCTGAGCGTGTAAAAAGCAACTGGCATGCTCAACTTCGAGATTGTGAAAGCGGAATGCCGATTAATCTAGAAGCAAAAGTTATTGTGAATGCTGCTGGGCCTTTTCTTGATGGGTTGAATAAAACATGGAATACCCATACCCGCCACCAGATTGTTTATTCGAAAGGTGTGCATCTTGTTGTAGATCAGTTAACCCCTAACGAACGTGTTCTAGCTTTTTTTGATGATGACCAGCGTCTTTTCTATGTCATCCCTATGGGGAATCGTTCCGTCATAGGAACAACTGATACAAGAGTTGACGACCCACATACAGAAGTCACTGAAAATGATAGGGAATTTCTTCTCGAGCAGGTCAATGACCGGTTAGACCTTAATTCCCCACTATCGAAGGACGACATAATTGCTGAACGATCTGGGGTGCGCCCGCTTGTTATCCGGAGGCAATCAAAAGCATTGAAAAACATCGACTGGACGGCGCTATCGCGCAAACATGAAGTAGAGGTAGACCACGCAAAGCAAGTTGTATCGATTTTCGGTGGAAAATTGACTGATTGTTTAAATGTTGGTGAAGAAGTTACCGCGGCCGTAGAAACTCTGGGAATACGGTTAAATCCTGATAGGCAACGGTGGTATGGAGAGCCAGGTCCAGAGTCAAGAAGAACTTTTTTCAGACAAACTCGGGGAATGCGTCTTGATGACTTACGAGATAGAACTGGCGCCGAACCTTTATCAGAACGTTTATGGAGGCGGTATGGACGCAGAGCTTTTGAAATGCTTGACCATATTCGAGAAGATCCTTCAATGGCGGAAGATATTCTTGGTTCTTCTGACTACCTGCGAGTCGAACTCCATAACACAGCAAGTACTGAAATGATCGTTCACCTTGATGACTTCCTGAGACGTCGAAGCAAAATTTCTTTAATTACCAGACAAGAGGACATCCAAAATTCTACGGGACTGAGCGAAGTTGGATCTATCTTGTTTGGGGCAGACGCTCAAACAAAACTAGATGAATACTTCAGTTCAAACTCTTCTCCAATAAACCCGACCAAATAATGAACTAAATCTGTTAGTTAGTCTAAAAAGTCAGGTTCATCCCGAAGGAGTTCCTCCCACCATGGCTGAAACTGGAACCAGCCCGCAAGGTCATGGCCCTGTTGTTCATAACCAGATGTAGCAAGGTCATCGGGGATCTCTATTGGATCTCCCACTGACTCGGCGAGTAGTTGACTTTGGCATGATCGTTCTAATGCAACAAACCACCAAATAGCGGCATCGACACTTCCACCGGTTGTTATTAGCCCATGATTTTGGTGAATAAGGGCCTTCTTCTCTCCAAGTGAAGCTGCCATCGCCTTGCCGACTTCAGCATCAAGAACAACAGCGCCGCTACCAGCTGAACAAAGGGCAACATCGTTATAGAACATAGTGTCATCTTGAGTGATCATCTTAAGGGGTTTACCTAAACTGGAAAACGTCCGGCCGTACATTGAATGACAATGAGCTGCAGCTAGGATATCTGGTCGAGCTGTATGCAATTGCGAATGAATGGCAAACGCTGCAGCATTTACGGGCTTATCACCCTCAACGACTTCTCCATGCTGATCTACGCAAATGAGATCTGAGACCTTCATAAGTTTAAAATTCTTACCGAAAGGATTAACCCAAAATCTATGTGGGTATTCGGGGTCGCGAACTGTTACGTGTCCAGCTACTCCTTCCGCAAGTCGGAGCCTTCCCAGGATCCTTAGTCCAGCGGCTAGTCGCTGTTTCCTATGGAGGCGTTCCTCATCAAAATTTTCAACAGAATCTGGCCCTGAGGGGACAAGTCCAGATATAGAGAGTGCTTCTTTCACTTCGTCAAAACCCTTAGTTTCTTCTTCTGGCTTTAGATCTGTCATATTTGACCTTCCCTAGGGAGATCTCCCCAAACTAACGTATCTGCATAGTGTCTGTCATCTGATTGTATCAAGTTACTTTATGCTCAGGTCTAGTGCAGTAGAAGGTGAACTAGGCTCTAGGGTTAATGTGTGCCTTCAGATATCGGACAAATTGAAAATCCAAAGTCTATTACAGACGTCGTGGGTCCTATAGACGACCGATTGGCTGATGCTATTCGAAGTGAGCTTCAATTATGGGAAAGAGTTGACTCAAGCCTAGCTGATCCGTTCACCTCTCTAAAAGAACTAGTTTTTAGCGGCGGAAAAAGACTGCGTCCTGCTTTTTTTTACTGGGCTCATGTTGGAGCTGGTGGTAATCCGAACTCATCTCAAGCTATCGACGTTGCAGCTGCTATCGAAATGTTGCATGCTTTTGCATTGGCGCACGACGATGTTATGGATCGATCTGAAGCACGCCGCGGAGAACCATCGATCTGGCAACGTTTTGCGAATCTCCATGAGGAACACGACTGGAGCGGAAATTCCTTGCACTTTGGTGAGGCTGTAGCCATTCTCGTTGGAGATCTCGCTCATGTATTAGCCGACAAACTCATGAGTCACAGTTCTCCTATAGTTTCACAACTGTGGGAAGAGTTACGACTGGAAGTCAACATCGGTCAATACCTTGATGTTCTATCTGGAGCGAAAGGAAAATTCGATCATAGATCCGCCCGAAAGATTCTCGAATATAAAACCGGTCGTTACTCCGTTCAGAGACCACTCCAGTTGGGGGCTGCTGTAGCTGGAAAATATGATGAACTATCTAAGCCACTAACGGATTTTGGGCAACCTGTTGGAGTTGTCTTTCAACTTCGTGACGATATTTTAGGCGTATTTGGCAATACGGAAAAGACTGGAAAACCAACCGGTGACGACCTTAGAGAAGGGAAACCAACTCCGCTTATGGCCGAAGCATTCGCTCAAGCATCGGAACAGCAAAGAAGTATCCTCAGCAAAATAGGAACTAACGACCTTAACCAGAGAGATATTAGCGACATCCAGCAAGTTGTTGAAGAGACCGGAGCAAAGAGCGTCATTGAGCAAGAAATTGAAGAGCTAACTGATTCCGCTCTTGAAATTCTTTCATCAATCAATTTGGAGAAAAATGCTTCTGAAGCTCTCAGCGAGCTCGCACATTTTGTTGCGTATCGAACGTATTGAATTGGCTGAAGATTTAACCTTAACTGTGCCGATCGTGGCATGATGGGTTTGTGGCTTTAAGAAAACTTTCCTCAACTGATGCGTTCATAGTTACTGATTTAGACGACGTTCCGTCTTTCGGTATTGTCCGAAGCGCCCCTAAAATTCTTCAGGGAGGAGCGAAAGATCTTGCCAGGTCCATGACCTATTCTTTTGCATCTTTTGAATTACAGTACGGCGGCGCGTCGGGAGGAATAAACGCTAAACCTGATGAGAGGGGTGAAGCGGTCGAGTCCTTTGTAAATGAGATACAAGAAGTTGTGCAAGATGGAAGTTTAGGACTAGATCCCGGGAAAGGTATCACTGCAGGCGGCTTTGATGCCTTAGCTGCTGTTGATAGTCGTAATAAGGTCCGGTTTGAAACCTTTCAGAAGGATCCTCTTCACCTATTTCTCTCAGGGCTAGGTCCGGTGGAATGTGCAGATCACCTTTTGGGTCTGGATGGGAAAACAGTTGCAATTGAAGGGTTTGGAGCTCATAGCGTAGCGATGGTGGAACTGTTAGTAGAGCGTGGAGCAAAAGTGGTCGGAATATCAACTCTTTCAGGTTCAATGAGTAACTCGGGTGGTTTCTCTACCGAGGAGATTCGTGACGCATGGAAGAATCGGGGAGCTGATTTTGTAACAGGTGAGGGTGAGGAAGCAGAGCCGGCTTGGAAAATATTCCAATGCGAAACGGACATACTTTTTGCTGGTTCAAAAATGGGGGCAGTAAACCATACGACAGCAGAAAAACTTGACATAAAAGCTTTGATTCCTCATCAGCCAATTCCCTTTACTACAAAGGCTTTGGCTGTGCTTCAAAGGAAAGATTGTTTAGTTGCTCCTTGTTTCATTCCGGTTGCTGGTCCACTTTTTTCATACTGGTCGGATGATAAAAGTGAAATTGCAGACATAGTCGCTACAGCATCATCAGAGATGAAATTGGCATTAGATGAAGCAGGTGGACACGAAGATGGTCTTTTCTTAGGATCCTGCTACAGGGCAGAAGCGTTTTTAGCATCTTGGCAGGAAAATCTTCCGTTTGGCCGCCCGTTAGCTAGCTAACTGTAGATTTTCAAAAATCTGCGATACGGTTTCACTAGGACTACTGATTGGGGGAACATGATAATTGTCACTGCGGTTCTATCATTTGAAACTGAAACTGATCGTGATGCTGCTGTGGCTGCCACGGCACAAGTTCAAAAGGCAACTCGAGATGAAGAACCTGGTTGCTTAGCGTATTGTTTCGCTGCTGACCCATCGGAACCGAACCATATTCAGGTCTATGAACTGTGGACAGATCCAGAGAGTCTTGCTGCTCATTTTGATCACCCTAATTACGCCGCAATGGTCGAAATACTCCATGGTTGTTCTGGTTATCTTGCTTCAGATAATCGCCTGTACCTAGCTGATGATCGAGGTCCAGTGTACGGAGACGGCGGAAAGTTTCGCTTTGAGGCTGTCGCTGATCACAAATCAGCTGGGTAGAGATGGTGTCTCGGATTATTGATATCCATGCTCATGTTGTTCTTCCTGAAACCTTTGGCGCTGCTGGTAAGTATGGTCCTGAATTAGGGGATGAAAACGATCTGCAAACTTTCCGAGTCGGGGATTACTCTATTCGAGTTCCCTACGTTGGAAGTGTTTTCATGGAGGTAGAAAAACGAATACAAGAGATGGATCAACTCGGAATAGATATCCAAGTGCTTTCTCCCAATCCGTTAACTTTTTTTGGGGGTATTGATGCTGGGGAAGCAACTAACTTCGCGAAATTATCGAATGATGCTATGGCAAACTTGGTAAAAATATATCCAGATCGTCTTCTTGGGACTATCGCCCTTCCGATGCAGGATCCTGATGCTGCATGTTTAGAACTCGAAAGGGGAGTTCGAGAATTAGGACTGGTTGGTGGGTATATCGGAACGGATTATGGGTTTACTTTGGATGACCCTCGTCTGGATGACTTTTACCGGACTGTTGTGGAACTTGATATTCCATTGTTTATTCATCCTGCAACAAATAATGGAATTCGGGCATCTGCGGATTCGCGGTTGGGACGTTTCGGACTTGAGCTGGTGGTTGGGTATGCCTACGAAGAGACTTTAGCTGTTGCGGCTCTAATTCTGGGTGGAGTGATGGATAGGCACCCAAATATTGATATCTGTGTGTCGCATGGGGGTGGGGCGATAACTTTCCTGGCAAAGCGATTTGACTCAATGGCTTCTTTTCAAGGGAATGAGTCAGATTTTGTTTTGGCTTTACGTTCTCTATGGTACGACTCCCATCTAGAGCCTGGGGCTGCACAAGACTTTGTCGTTTCTATGGTTGGTGAAGACAGAATGGTTTATGGGACAAATTTTGGTGGGTGGGATACTCCTAGTGAAACGAGCGAGTTCGATCGGAGCTTGGGAAAAAACGCTGAACGTCTATTACGCTTACCTCAAATAAAGGAAAGGTAGAGAGATGGGTTCTCTGATTATTGAAAATGCGAATCTCTTTATAGGAGTGGATGAAGAAGTCATCGCAAATGGGGCTGTTTGGGTATCTGATGGGGTTATTAAATTCTCTGGGGCGGTAAGCGACCTTCCTGCTGGTGGAGAAAATATTGAGAGATACGATGCTTTAGGAAAGTTTGTCATGCCTGGAATGACCGAATCGCATGTTCATCTCTCTTACAACAACTCCCACCCACAGCAACTAAACAGTGAACCGCTTCCTATCGCTATGCTCGATGCGGTTGACAATGCGCGTATTTTATTGGGTTCAGGCTTTACTTCTGCTATAAGTTTTGGATCAGCGCAAGGTCTGGACGTCCCTCTTCGTGATGCGATTAATGCTGGCCGAATCCCTGGTCCACGTCTTGCCGCTTCAGACCGTGATTTAGGTTCGACCGGAAGTAACGCTGATGGAACTTTCGGGGGTGATAGCAGTAAAAAAATTATTGCTGATGGGCCTTGGGCTATTCGAAAAGCTATCCGTTCGTTAGCTAAGCGCCGTTGTGATATTGTCAAAATTTTTCTTGATGGGGAGGCACTTTCAGAATTTGCCCCTCCTGGAGTTTTGACTTATAGCGACGAAGAAGTAGCAGCGGCAGTTGAAGAAGCGCATATCCGTGGAATGCGGGTCGTAACGCATTCGCGTTCTGCAGCCGCAGTAAAGCAGGCGGTACGACATGGGGTAGATGTTATCGGGCACGCTAATTATCTTGATGATGAAGCAGTCGACATGCTTGAGGCGAAACGTGATCAGATTTTTGTCTGTCCAGCCATCGCATGGGAGATTAGTTTGTTAGATCGTGGCAGCGAGTTGGGGCTACCTCGGGATGCAATGGAACAACGCGGATACCAAAAAGAAGTTGATGAGACAATCAGCGCTGTAAAGCGTCTTCGCGACAGTAAGGTTCGGGTTCTTGTTGGAGGAGATTATGGTTTGAATATCACTCCCCATGGAACGAATAGCAAAGACCTTGAATACTTTGTTGATTTATTCGGGATGTCAACATCCGAAGCTCTGCTTTGCGCAACCCGTGATGGAGGAGCCGCAGCAGACACCTCAGGTATGGTTGGGACACTCGAGGAGGGAAAGTATGCGGACTTGGTGATAGTTGATGGAAACCCTCTTGAAGATATTCGCATCCTTCAGGACCATAGTCGTATAGTTGGAGTGATGAAGGATGGCGTGATGCATTGCGCTTTAATGCAGAAAAATCCTTATATCGCTCCAGATGAGTAAATGGAAGGATAAAAAATGATTGTAATTGCAGGAACATTAACTCTAGAAGTTGACGTAGATGAGAGCGTCCTCGATGCTTGCCGAACAATGATGACAGCAACACATGCCGAAAAAGGATGCATTGACTATGTATTCAGTGCTGATCCCTTAAACGGCAATACGTTGAGAGTCTTCGAACAATGGGAATCGCTCGAAGATCTAGAAGCGCATTTTCAAGCTCCGCATATGCCACCATTTCGTGAGGCAATGGCACAGTGGAACATAACTGGTAAAAGCATTCACCGCTTTACCGTTGCCGACTCTGTCGAAATGTGAGATAAAAATCTGATCTTTAGAGAAAGGCATCAAAGGGCATGACTGACTCAGAGAACCTTGATGGATGTACCCTGACAGAAAATGAGCTTGAAGAGCTCTTCAAAAAGCAGGTCGAAGGGACGTTCATGTGGGTCAACAAAGATGGACAGCCTTTCGGAGTAATTACATATTATTTGTGGAACGACGGAAGTTTTTGGTTTACCTGCGCAGAAAAAAGAGCTCGTGTTTCTGCAATTCGGAGAAATGGTTACGCTTCTTTTTGTATTACCTCGAAGGGTACAGATTTGGGAACTGGGAAAACAGCTTCATTTCGTGGCCCATGTAAGATCCATCACGACCAATCAGTCTTGGATTGGGTACTTCCTGAGATAGCGAGGGCATGCCGTCCAGAGAGTGAGGAAGGCGCTCAGGAAGTTTTTGAGCATATTAATACCCCAAATCGGGTCGTTCTAGAATTGACGCCTGAGTATCGGTTTGATTTTGATAGTGCAAAGATGTGGGAGAGGAGCGGTAAACGTGTTCCTCCAGGTCGGTACAGTGGGAATAACGGAGGTAAGAGTATATGAATAGAAAAGCACCGGATTTGTTTGACCTTACAGGTCATGTTGCTGTGATTACAGGCGGTGGACGCGGTATTGGTGAAGGTATCGCGAAGTCATTTTCTGATGCGGGAGCTGCGGTCGTGGTAGCTGCGAGAAGAACAAATGAAATTGAAAGAGTCGCCAGTGAGATTCGCGACGCTGGTAGAGAAGCAATAGCAGTCACAACTGACGTAACTGATACTCAAGCCGTTGAAGAACTTGCTAGAGCAGCTGTTTCAGAATTTGGGAGACTTACTGTTTGGGTGAACAACGCTGGGGGCTCTTCTGTCCATAGCCCTCTTGTTGAATTAGAAAGAGAAGAATGGGATCGCACAATTGAGCTGAACCTGACCGCTGTCTTTGTAGGAAGTAGAATTGCGGCAAAATACATTGAGAAAGGTTCCATCATCAATATTTCTTCAGGTGCTGGGACAAAAGCTGTCCCCAAATCTGGGCACTACGGGGCATCTAAAGCTGGTACAAACTCCTTAACATGGACCTTCGCAGCAGAACTAGCCCCAGATATTCGTGTCAATGCAGTAATGCCCGGAGCTATTCCGACTGAAATTATGCTTAAAGCAACAGGGTTAAAAGAGGATGAAATTCTTGATGCCTGGGATATACCTATGG
Source organism: Actinomycetota bacterium (assembly GCA_902529525.1). Taxonomy (GTDB): domain Bacteria; phylum Actinomycetota; class Acidimicrobiia; order Acidimicrobiales; family UBA8592; genus UBA8592. The sequence continues at coordinate 91,362 of CABZWT010000001.1, read as the reverse complement.
GTCGTGTTGGAACTCCTCAAGACATAGGAGCTGCTTGTCTCTACCTTGCCTCCGATGCAGCGAGCTGGGTAACAGGTGAACTGCTTCGTGTGGGGGGCGGGGCAAAACCTCGTGGAGGAAACTTCGCTAATGAAGAGTAGGTAGCTTAAATTAATTTGGGCAAGGTCGAACAGTGATCTCTGTTGTCGCTGAGCTCTCATTACCTCGAACATCGATGGCGCGTAATAGGAAGTTTGCTACTGGCACCGTACCACTTTCAAGATCATATAAATACCCGATCCAAGTTCCCTGTACAAACTCGAGCTCGGTGATTTGGGTATTGATTCCATCTTTAGACCACTCTATTTCAACCTTTGAAAGCTCATTATCATCCAGGACGTCTGCGTAGATTGTCACTTGATTTGTTGAGCAGCCATTCCCAATGGCAACTACTGCTGAAGGGTTAGCGTAAAAGAATGTAATGTTTGGGGCGATTTCAGCAGAACCTGTTAGGCCAACGTTATACGTCTCCCCATCTCCATTGACAGTTAGGGTTCCGGCATAGTCACCTTCGCTCAGGTTATGTCGTTCAAAAATGATCTTCACGCTTGTAGATGAGTCCGGAGGTAAGGTTCCATTAGAAACAGTTGATTGATACTCGTCTGAGTCAGTATCCATGGTCCATTCAACACTGGTATCACCTGAATTGGTGAGAGTAATTTCACGCGTATTCCATTGAGATCCGAAAGATAACTCCGTTAATCCGACCGTAAAGGATGGCTGCGGTTCAGGGGTAGGTGTTGGGTCAGGTTGTTCTGGTGTTGGGTCAGGCTGTTCTGGTGTTGGGTCAGGTTGTTCTGGTGTTGGGTCAGGCTGTTCTGGTGTTGGGTCAGGCTGTTCTGGTGGGCGCTCTCTCTGATCAGTGTCTTTAATGATGAAATTTAAAGTGAAAACTTCCTCCGGATTTTGATTATTTCCAGGTTCCAGTAGATACGTGATTTCACAAACCCTATCGCCGAGAGGTTCTCCATCAGATCTAGCAAGATACATCTGCCCCTTCCTTATACTCCAGTCGTCACTTCCCCATGAAGCGACAATGTGCTCCCTTGGGATATCGAAACTTTGGCAATCTTCGACAATTCCTTTGAGAATAACTTCTTCTTGGGGTTCACTCGAAAGGGAAACAGTAACAGAACAGTAATCTCTTTCTTTGCAAATGAGATTCAATTCGTTTGGAATAACGATCGGATTTTCGTTTGACGTTAACTGTGAAGTGTTGGGATCGTCGTCAAGCTGTTCAACAACTACTTCATCATTATTCTCAATCCCGGTAGTTCCATTATTGCTATTGTTATCTCCTTGTGAACCAACTGAAATCACGATAGCGACAACGGCAGCGGTAATAGCGATCATACCTCCGGCGACAAGTGTCGTGAGAGCTGCGAAGCGGCCAGCAATCGATGCTTTTACTGGAAATCCAGTATTTGTATCCCACGTCCAATTTGTTGCGGAAGGGTTTGTGTAGGTCGCTGGGCTTCCTTGAGAAACAGATTCCACGGATGCAAGTGTCTTGCTTCGTAGAGAGACCGGAATGATAACTGCAGGTAGGGCAGCAGCAATTGATCCCGGAGCGCAGGCAATTGCTCGCCGTTTGGTGCAGGTATCGCATTTTTCGATATGTCGCGTGACTTTCGATCGAACTTCCAAGGTAAATTTTCCATCCCAATCTGATAGAAGTTCTTCAAGATTTTCGCAATCATCTCGACCTAAGCGGGCGACGAGAAGGGAACCGACGGCTTTTTCCATACGGTCTCGCATCCGAGATGTCAGAACATGGACATGGGAGGTTTTTACTCCAAGAGCTTGAGCTAGTTCTTCTCCTTCTAGCCCTTGCATTGATAATTCGAGAAGTTCACGATCGCGCGGCTGTAACGCGTCCGCTGCTTCCCAAACAAGTGTTTGAAGTTCATCTCGGACAAGTCCTTGGTCATGATCTGGAAGGTCAGCCGCCATGTCGGGAACCTCGCGATCGTCGCGCTTGGATCGTTGCCTGGTTCTTGTCATAACTTCGTTTCTGGCTATTGCAAATAGCCAGGGTCTCAAGCGTGAAGGGTCCTTGAGTTGATCTAAACGTTGGGATGAGCGAAGAATAACGTCGTGGACAGCATCTGCTGCTTCTTCTCGGTCGCGGAGAATAGAAAAAGCAAAGCCGAAAAGCCTGTCCGCATATCGATCGTATATCTGACCGATCGCCGACTGGTCTCCTTCTCGCGCGGCTAGGACGAGTTCGCTGTCGCTTTTTTTCACTTGTGTACCTCATGCGGCCTCGTCTCTTGAACGAGGCCTAATATTGTTCTTAGCTCACTCGCTCTCTGTTATTCAAGAGATAAGACGAGTTCACAGACGAATTCTTACACCCATAAGTCATTTTTGTTATATTTCCTATTCTGTTTGTTCTACTTGACATTCAAGGGGCTGTCGAAAAAGACGGTTGCGTGATTTCGCTATCTGGCGGTAAATAAAATCCCGGATAGGAAGGGGGACGATCCAGAATACAGGAGTCCAGAGGGCAAATGGCCATTTCATGTTTGCGAGGCATTTGAGAGCAGCAGATGAAAACACGAATACTTTGTTACCATCGAGAAAGATAAGACTATCGACTTGCTGGTATTGCAAGGGAAGTGTTCGCAATACCTTCTCTCCTTCTTCGCTGAGTAGGGAGATGAAAGTTAGATCTGACTTTGATCTCATTCTGGGCCGGGTGAAATCAACAATACGTCGGCAAAATCCGCATCCACCATCATAAAGAACTACGTTGCTTTCGGACATACCTGTTACCCAACCATTTGTTTACGTTTCAATATCTTCTAAGTCTAATAACAAATAGAAATAGGTTGTCCGCGGGCAGCTATTTGACGGACATGCTTAGCAAGAAAAAAGTTAAAAAAAGATCTTTACTATTTACCATCAAGCGGTATTCATAGAATACTTTCATAGTATGCATCCAATTCTCCTCGGTACCCTTATTGGCTTTCTACTAACGCAGGTAGCCGTCTTTAGCACAACGCTCTATCTCCACAGAGAGCTGACTCATAAAGCTGTAACATTTAATCCGATAATTAATGAATTTTTCCGATTTGCTGTGTGGGTCACGTCAGGTATTCGACCTCGGCAATGGGTTGCGGTCCATAGAAAACATCATGCTCACACCGATACCGAAGAAGATCCGCATTCGCCTCTAGTACTTGGGTGGAAAAAAGTTCAACTAATGAACGTTTTTCTTTACCGAAAAGCTGCAAACGATGAAAAGACACTTGCGAACTATGCTCGTGACCTGCCGCAACGAACAACTGACCGCCTTTTCTACGACCATGCGATTCTAGGATTGGGGCTGCTCTTTACTGGATTAGTGTTCTCTTTCGGCATAGCTGCTGCTGGTATCGCATTTGCTTTTCATGCAGTGCTCTATTTGGGTTTAAGTGGTTCAGTAAATTCGATCGCTCATCATTTCGGAAAGAAAAGCTATGGGACTAATACTGGGACTAACGTGACCTGGTTAGCTCTTTTGACAGCTGGGGAAGGTTTCCATAATCATCATCATGCTGCTCCAACAAGCGCCCGGTTCTCACGAAGGTGGTTTCAAGCTGACCTTGGATGGTGGGTAATTAAAGTACTATCTTTCCTAAAACTTGCAGATATCCGTCATTCTGACGTTGACAAACTGGCTAATCGAACACAAAAATCCGCTCATCTGGCAAAAATCTAAAGAAATTGTGATCACATAACCCCTGTTCAGAGGGTATTTTTTAGTTTTTTTAGAAAAAAGATGCTTTAGGGTGTAAGAACTGCCGCATCTTGTTGTCTACCTAGCACAAACAAACAGCCTAGGAGGCAAAAATGAATACAAAAGCAAATACACAAACAAACAAAATCCGAAAGGCAATAGCGTCAGTTGCTGTCGTCGGATTTGGTATAACAACTCTATTCACTGCTACTGCAGTGGCATCGCCTGGAGGAGGACCTGGACCATTTCCAATGGAACCAATCACTCCACCAAGCCCATCTGAGTTGATAGTTGAAGAAAGTCTTGGACTTGATCCAAGCATCATTGATATTATCCTTGATCCAGCTCCTGAAGTTGAAATCGATGCCACTAACTGCAGCTTTTTCAACTTTCTTGACGTCACTGTAACGAACGAAGATAATCTCGAGTGGTTCAGAGTGGATGTATCCAACGGAAGCGTAGAACCCAGCGCAGAACCAGTATTCGAGTACGAAGAGGTCAATTACTCGGACTTTACAGGGCTAATTGGTACCGATGCTCCAGATGCCAATACTTCAGTAAGTGAATTCGACTTTATAGGAGACGCTGTATTAGTCGAAGTTTATGAGATTAGTGCTCCCTGGGCTTCTGAGCCTTGGGAAAAACTTGTCTTTGACGAGGAGGTTTCTATGTGTGATCTTAGAAACGACCTAGTAATCGCTGAAGCAACAGCAGAGTATGAAGCTGAAGTAGCTGCCGAAGCTCTCGCCGAAGCTGAAGCAGCAGCAGAAGCAGCTGAAGAAGCAGCAGCAGAAGCCGCAGCAGAAGCTGAAGCCGCAGCAGAAGCCGCAGCTGAAGAAGCAGCAGCAGCTGAAGAAGCAGCAGCAGAGGCCGTAGCAGTAGCAGCAGCTGAAGCAGCAGCTCAAGCAGCGCAAGCCGCCGAAGAAGCAGCGCAAGCAGCTATCGATCAGGCAAATGCTGAAAGAGAAGCAGCTGAAGCAGCTCTCGCTCAAGCTCAAGCTGAGAAAGAGCTAGCATTGGCTCAAGCTGAAGCTGAAAAAGCTAAAGCTGATGCAATACTCGCTCAAACACAAGCTGACGAAGAAGCTCAAGGAACCGACGAAGTAGTAGAAAACTCTACAGACGAAGGTTCTGACGAAGAGCTAGCAATCGGTGAAGACCTCGGAGAAAACGGTAAGTCAGGAATGTCAGGTGCGATACTCGGCCTGATCATCGTCCTAGGACTTGTCGGAGTTGCCGCAATAACCGGAGCCGTTCTTAACCTTCGCAAGCAACGCTAAAGAACTCAACAACTACTTAAAGAGTTGAGTAAGTCAGGAGCCAGCCCCTAGGGGCTGGCTCCAAAACGTTTTCAAAAGAAAGTAAAAGAAAACCCTTTTAAACTGATCTTCCAGTTATCCGGCCTTCTCTGATAGCTTCCAAAATGGTTCTAGGAGCTGATGCATCGCCAATAACGTGAACGTTTAAATGATGGAAATCTTCGGTTAGTTCTTTCGCAAGCGCGTCAACTACTTGATTACCCACGGCAGCGATAATCACATCAGGTTTTTCTGTCCTCATCTGCCCGGAAAGCGTGTCTTGAATATGGAGAAGCCCGTCAGAGATCTTAACCGCAGTTGTATTCGGAACCATTTGTACTCCTTTACTTGCTAGCCTTCGTAAAGTTCTCACCATTGTTGCCTGATCAAGGAGGCTCCCAACAAATAGCTTTGGAGTCACAATCATTACCTCGGCCCCTGCATCTTTCAAAGCTTCAGCTGGAGCATAAGCGGGGAAATGAGCTACATGGTCAACGACAATAACTTTCTTATCCATATACGTTTCAGGTGAAGCCATAACTTCTATAGGGGCAATGACAGGAATGGAGTCATCACTGGAAATGGGCGAGGTTCTGGGTTGTGATCCGGTTGCAATGATGACCGCATCAGGCTTTAAATCATTGATCATAGTTACGTCTATGAGTGTCTCTAATTTGACATCTACTTCGAGTCTTTGAAGTTCGTTGATTTGGTAATCAATAATTGTTCCTAGTTCAGCACGGGGTTCGATACTAGAGGCAAGAGGTATCTGACCTCCAAGTGTGGCGGAAGCTTCAGCCAACGTTACTTCTAGTCCGCGTTCTCGGGCGGCGATAGCTGCTTCCATCCCTGCAGGGCCGCCTCCAACGACAAGAACACGGCCGGAGGCTTGCGTTTCTGTCCCCGGCCCTATGGTTTTTTCATGGCCCACAGCGGGATTCACTGCGCATGTTATTGGTCTATTTGTATAGAGGTATCCGAAACATCCTTGATTGCAACCTATGCAGGGACGTATTTGATTGGGTGATTTTTCTTCAAGTTTTTGGACCCAAAATGGATCCGCTATAAGAGCTCTTGCTTGCGCTACGACATCTGCTTTGCCAGTAGCTATGACTTCTTCCGCTAGTTCGGGGTTTTTTAGCCTGCCGACTGCCATCACCGGGAGAGTAACGGCTGCACGAATATTTGCTGCGTAATCGACATATAACCCTTCTGGTGTGTCCATCGGAGGGACGATCATATGGTTATCTCGAGATGTCCCCGCACTGATAGAGAGGTAGTCAACCGATGCTAACGCCTCGATATTACGAGCAACCTCTACGTAATCGTCATTACTTAAGCTGGCATCAACAAGGTCGCTCCCATTTATTCGAATTCCGACAACCATGTCATCACCAACTGTTTTTCTTGCCAACATGACGACTTCGTTGAGTAGCCTCATTCGGTTGTCCATTGATCCCCCATATTCGTCAGTACGAAGGTTGTTTAACGGTGAGAGGAATTGGCCAAGAAGGTATTCATGCGCTGCGTGGATCTCTATGCCATCCACACCTCCCTCAACAGCATTTTTGAATGATTTTTCATAACCATCTAATACTTGACTGATTTCTTCAGCAGTCATGGCATGGGGGATTTCAGGTGAGATAGCTGACCGAACGTCTGATGGCGCCCATAGCGGCAGTCTCGAATCATGAGAAGACATCCTGCCGCCACTGTGAACAAGTTGGATAATGGTTTTACACCCGTATTGAGATAATTCTTTGTGAAGAGCCGTATACGAAGGGATGATCTCTTCCTTATGCCCCCACAAATAGTTCGGAAACTTCACCGTCGTGTCATGAACCGCTGCGCCTTCAACGACAACGGCTGCCACGCCACCTTTTGCCCGTTCAGCGTAATAACCCCGCATTCTTGGACCTACGACACCGTCTTCTGATAGCAGTGTTTGGTGAGCTGGAAAAACCACCCGATTCTTTAATTTAAGGCGGCCAGCATTTAAAGGCTGAAGCATCTTTAAGGTAGAAATATCAATCACTTCCTAACGGTAAGACAGGAGAGTGAAGCGTCCGTTGAAATATTTTCAAACGGTTTTCTTCGCTGTCCATAAGATTCCCCAGTCTTAAGCAACTATTATTCGTCGGTCTTACTCGCCAATAATCTGATTCTAATATGTGTTGGAAGTTTTCGCTAGATGACTTCGATAGTTATGGGCTGACCGGTATTGCTAGTGAAATTCATCCATTAATGCCTTCGTTAGGTCTTCAACTTGGCTCATATGTATGGGCGGCTGGAAATAGAGGATTGACTGATGAATGCCTAGCTGGTTCTGGTGAAGTATCTCAGTAATAACTGATGAAGGTTTGGTTTCTTCCTCTACGAAAACGTGTGTGGAAACTTTGATGTCATCGATGTTGGTTCCAATGTTCTTGCAGTGGGTCTTTAGAACTTCATATTTTTGTTTGAATAGTTGGTCTTCAAACATTGGGAGGTTCCAATGTGATGCATGGTGGGCGACACTTCGTAAAGTTCTTTTTTCTCCAGTTCCACCAATACAGATGGGAAGGGGTTGTTGGGGGCCTTTGGGTTCATTTCTTGCATCTTGTAGTGTGAAGTACTTTCCTGAAAAAGACGTATGTTCTTCAGCGAGAAGAGAAGAGATAACAGTTAGTGCTTCATCGAAGCGATCAAAGCGTTCTTTTAGTGTGCCAAGTTCAATGCCATATGCGCCAGATTCTAATTCGTTCCAACCTGCTCCTAGCCCTAATTCAAAACGGCCTTGGCTGACGATATCTAATGCTGATGCCATATTTGCTAGGACGGCAGGATGCCTATAGTGCACTCCATTCACCATGCATCCGATTCGTATACGATTTGTTGCTTGGGCGATACCAGTTAGTGTTACCCAAGCTTCAAGACAAGGCCCATCCGTGTCCCCTTTAATTGGGTAAAAGTGGTCAAAGTTCCAAAATTGGTGGAAGATCTCCGCTTGATCAGCAATTTGCGCCACTGCAAGTAGTGTTTCCCACTCAACGTGATGCGGTGCTACTTTTATTCCGATTTCCATATGTGTTTCCGAAAGTATTATTGAGGGTTTTCTACCCTTAAGTTTTCTTAATAGTAGGTCACTTCACTTTGAAAGAAAATATTGTTATAGGGTTAATAGGTAGAAAGAGACCAGGATTATGACGGAAGTATCTGAAGCAAAATCTGAATTGATCGAAGAGGTGTACGAGAAATGGCATCAAGTTCTAAAAGGTGAAGTAGAAATTGACGAAATCCTCCATGAGGATTGTATTTTCTGGTCTCCGGTTCTTTTCCATCCTCAGCATGGGCGTGACTTGACCAAAATGTATCTTTCCGCTGCGTCGCTTGTTTTCCCTGGTGACGACGCTCAAGCGAATAATGATCCTGAGATGAAAGAAGCAGCGTCTTCGTCTTTCCGGTATACGAAACGAATTCTTGACGGCAACCATGCTGTCCTTGAATTTGAAACTTTTATCGATGGATTACAGGTGAACGGTGTAGATATCATTACGTGTGACGATGATGGTCTGATTGTGGAATTTAAGGTAATGATTAGGCCACGGCAAGCTTTAGAGAAGGTTCGCGAGCAGATGATGCATATGATTGAGTCTGTCAACCAATCTTCTTAAGACTTAGGTTTTGCATCTTTGTAAAATCAGAAGTTCACGCCTTTGGTGTATCCGCCATCTACAACGATGTTTGCGCCGTTGATCCAGCTTGATCGAGAAGAAGCAAGAAAAGCGACGACATCTGCTACCTCATCTCCTGTCCCCATCCGCTTTTGAGGGTGCATGGCTACATCTCTTTCGTAGATGTCGGGCATTCGGGATCGGATATCGTCCCATCGATGACCTTCAACAAAAATGGGGCCGGGAGAAATAGAGTTTGCTCTAATCCCATCAACTCCCCATGTTTGCGCGAGATGAGAGATCATGCGTATCGCAGCGGCTTTCGTCGCTCCGTAGCTAGGAGTGATCGGAACATCATGATGTTCTATCGCCGTAATCGTAGCGATCTGGACGATCGAAGCTGCAGTTGATTCGAGAAGAAAGGGTTTAGCGGTTTCGTAGAATAGTGCGTTCCCTAATATGTCAATGTTTATACTTTTCATCCATGGTTCTAATCCTTCCCCGTACTTTAAATTCTGCCCGCTAGCACTTGCGTTACCGATACAAATATCAATCCCGTCAAGTTGAGACCCTGAGTCTTTTGTCCACTGTTTAACGGCGGAAGGGTCTGAGAAGTCGCAAATACTTCCAATTGCGTGCCCTAGAGTGTTGTATTCCTCGAGTGCCGCAGCTAAATCTTCTTCTTTTCTGCAGCATATTGCTACTATCGCTCCCTCTTCGAGTAAGCGTTTGGCGATAAAGGAGCCGAGCCCTTTATGCCCTGCTGAAATGAGAGCTTTCTTTCCGGTTAATTGGAGGTCCATCTTTTCACTATTACATAAAAAAGGGGATATGGCATAAGATGGGCGGATGTCCGGTTTACCTGAACTTACTGAAACAAGTTTTGCTGGAAAAGTATCGATTGTTACTGGAGGAGGTTCAGGTATAGGAGCAGCTGTAGCGGATCGCTTGAGCAAATTAGGTTCAAGGGTTGTTGTTGTTGACACCGATGAGAAAGGTGGGGAAAGTATCGCTGATTCTGTGGGTTGCGCTTTTATCAAGTTCGATGTGGCTGACCTTGCAGGGTGGGAAAAGTTGGTTGCAGATATCGCTAGACAGTATGGCTCACTTGATTTCCTTTGTTTGAATGCTGGTATTGGGAGCCGGCCGAGGGGTTCTAGCGTCGAAGATGATCCGATTCCATGGATTCTTCCTAACTACAAAAATGTTCTTGCCGTAAATGTCGATGGTGTTGTCTATGGGGCGATGGCGGCTTTACCTTTTATGGAGAAACAAGGATCAGGAAGTATTTTGGTGACGGCATCAGTAGCTGGTATAAGGACACAGCCTCCCGATCCAATATATGCCCTGTCAAAATCAGCAGTAATCAGCTTTGTTAGAAGTGTTGCCCCTGCACTGGCTGAACGTGGAGTGCAAATTAATGCCTTATGCCCTGGGAGCGTCGATACCCCTATACAGCCTGATGACCGAAGACTAGCTGGAAAGCCAATGAGCCCGCCGGAAGAAATGGCCGAAGCGATTGGGAGAATACTTGTTTCTGATGACAATGGCGGAATATGGATTGCGTCAAGTTCAGATTATCCGGTCTGGCGGTATGAGTTCGCGTCCGCGATAGACGGGCCTCCTAGTTAACTGGCATACTCAATCTATGGCACCACAGATCCGTATAGAGAAAAACTTTCATAATAATCTTGAAGATGTTCTACAAGATGTGATTAAAACAGGGTTCTGGCCTTCTACGTATGTTTCCGACCCTACGCCTCCACCTGGGTATCATTGGCACAATATCGAGGTGCATGGGTATTGCATGGAAGGTAATACATGGATCGGATGCGGAGAAACTGGAGAGAAACTCACGATAGAGCCCGGAGATAAACTTATTATTCCTCTCGGTGCCCTTCATATTGAAGGAGAATCGGATGGTCCCGTTACCTATGTAGTGACTATTCCCGACACCCGATCTCACGCCGAGGCTTTTCAGCTTCTTCCGCCAGATCACCCTGATCGACCGTTGGACTAGTTTCAGGTAGTTGACTTTTCTAATTCTTCGTCATCGGGTTTGAAGTAGGAATTAATACCCAGCGTAATAATCACTATTGCCATACCAACTCCTTGAAAAAATTGAAACCGTTTGGGACAATATCCAATAAGCAAGAAGGGTAGAAACTACAGGGACGATGAGTTGGAAAACGGCGATGAGATTCAACGGAGCTTTTCCGTGCGAATAATTTAAGAGCAGATGGCCACCCATTGGGATAAGCGCAACCATAAAAATTTTTCCCAAGTCAGCGTTAGATTGAGCGATAATGCTCGCCTGTGTTGCAATGACCATGGGGATGAGAATAAGCCCCCCCCATGCAAAAACTCCTGCCTGAAATTCAAGGAGCGGGACGGTAAGAAGTGTTTTCTTTGCGAAAATAAAATACCCTGCTGAAATAAGGACAGCCACCACTGCGAGAAGATCTCCTTTAAGGTCTCCTGTCCCGCTGTTACTTCCTGAAGCTACTATCAGCATTGCTCCGCAGATAGCCATTATGGAAATGACGATGTACCGAAGGGTGATTCGTTCGCGGAAAATAAAAAAAGACGCAATCGTAAGAGGGATAGGAAGAAGAATTGTTATGAGTGTCGCATTGAGAATACTGGTAATTTTGGCTGCCCAGAAAAAGAGACCCATACTGCTTCCAAAGCAAATACCTGCGGGAGCTGAAGATAAGAAACGTTCAAATGAGAGATCTTTTCGCATCAGAACAATCACAGCTAACAGTGCAAACGCAATCCAGCATCTCCAGAAGCCCATTGCAAGTCCATGCACATTTGAATCCGCCACGATGACAGGCGATATCGCTGTCAGCATGTAGCCGCACGCGCATGCAATTAGCCCATTTCGATACACGGTCGTATCAGTATTCTTTGGCGGCTGCTCTACATCGGACAAGAGCCCTCGTTTCTATTCATTTTTTTGGTGAAAGCTTCTGACAAGTAGAAGGAGCGCCCTCTACATTTTTTTCCTTGTTTCAAGTACTAGGAGGGGGGTGTGAATTTAAGCCCTTCAAACGTTCCATTGCTTCCCCACTCGCGTAAGTATTCAAAGAATGCAACAGGTCCGTCGGGATATCGTGCTGTGCTGAATAGGTCACGATCCGAAGCGGTTGATCCCTCGTTGTTGTAATAGCCTGGCGTACAGTTTGCAAGAAAGCCGCGATCCTGAACTTCGAGTCGATCAATCCATGCTTGTTCTGCTTGGGCTGTGGGTTCAAGGGTTTCTGACCCACTTTCAATACATTCGCCAATCATTGCTGCAATTGCCGATGCGGATTCAGTAAAATTGTGGGTGACGTTTGCTACGAGGCTTCCGCCTTGAGCGAGTCCAAGGATAAAGAGGTTCGGGAATCCATGGACGTTAATTCCATGGAGGCTTCTCATACCATCGACCCAGTGTTCCTCAAGAGTTTTTCCGTTTTTCCCTCGTGTGTCGTAATGGGCGTTGTGGACGATATGGACTTCAAATCCGGATGCGAGGATAATGCAATCTAATTCATAATGTTCACCGTTAGCCCAAACACCAGTTTCATCGATCTGGGTGACACCTTGTCCATCAGTGTCGACTAGGTGAGTATTGGGATTGTTAAACGACTGGAGGTATTCATCATGGAAGCAAGGTCTTTTACAAAGCTGTCTATACCAGGGTTTAAGAGCCTCAGCTGTCGATTGATCATTAATCACGGAGTCAACGCGGGCACGTATTTCATTCATTTTTTCATCATCAGACTCTGCAAATGCTTCCATCCATACATCTTCTATTCCCGCTCCAGGATTAGCTTGGATCCTTTCTACGATGCGGTCTCTAATTCGGATCGCTATGTCAGTCCATCCATCTTTTACGAGGTCAGCATCTGCGAAACCGCCCGCTTGTAGCGTGGCGAAATTGATCAGCCACTCCCTTTGCCAATCTGTATCAAGATCAGCAAAATCTTCATCTGTCAAAGCTCTGTTGTTTCGTATATCTATCGACGAGGGTGTTCTTTGGAAAACGTAAAAGTCGCCTGCACTAGCAGCGAGATGGGGTATGCACTGCACTGCGGTAGCGCCGGTTCCGATGATCCCTACTCTTTTGTCGGCGAGTCCTTCAAGTGGTTTCCCTGTTCGGTCTCCTCCGGTGTAGTCATAGTCCCATCGAGCGGTGTGGAACATGTGCCCTTTGAAATCTTCAATTCCGTCAATTCCAGGAAGTTTTGGGTGGTGCATGGGTCCGGTTCCCATAGCGACGAACTGTGCTTTTATTTCATCACCCTGATTGGTTCTGATTATCCATCGGCTGAGGTCTTCATCCCAGCTAAGGTCTTCTACCTTCGTTGAGAAAAGGGCATTGTCATATAAACCAAAAGTGGTTGCGATCCGCTGTGCGTGGGCGTGGATTTCATAGCCTTGGACGTATTTTTTTGATGGGAAGTAGTTCGTTTCTTCAAGAAGAGGGAGGTATACCATGGCGGCAGTATCACACATTGCGCCTGGATACCGGTTCCAGTACCAAACTCCACCAACGTCTCCTCCACTTTCAATCAGCATGACATCATTAATGCCCGCCTCTTTTAGTCGCGCTCCAGCAGATAGACCGGCGAAACCCCCTCCGATGATCGCTACAGTAACTTCACCTGTAAATGTTTCTCGCGGATCATGACTGGAGTAGGGATCTTCTAGTAGGTGTGCGAAACGGCCTGTTGGTTCAAGGTACTGTGTGTGCCCATTAGGGCGTAGGCGTTTTTCTCTTTCGATACGGTACCGTTCCCGAAGATTTTCAGCTTCGCTAATATCGCTTTCGGTTGTCGCCATTTCCCACCCGTTTGTCGTTTCCATTATCTTAGGCCGAAAACTCACCTATGGTCACTGTGAACTTCGTGTTCGCCTTTGAGGGAAGGGACATAATCTTTCAGTCGTGTAATATACGCCCATGGAACCTCGTCTAGCCGCAACACCTATTACATGGGGTTTTGTAGGAAACAACAGGTGGGGTATTGATTTACCACAACAGCGTATCCTTTCAGAAATGTCAGAAATCGGATTTAACGCAACTGAAGTTGGTGTTCCTGGATTTCTACCTGCGGATGGGGTTGAAGGAAAGAAAATACTAAATGAGTATTGTTTACGAGCTGTATCTGGTCCTGTTTCTTTTGTTATCCATAAGAAAGAAAGCCGTCGGGACGCTCTGGAATCTGTCCGTAAGGCCGGACAGCGCCTTCTTGCTATTGGCGGCGAAGTCCTTATCACTGTTCCTAAACCTGGTGGCCTTCGAGCAGGCGAACGTCTAGAAGAGGATGGGTGGAAAGAACTTTGTGACGGTTTAGACGCTGTGGAGGATTTGTGTCGATCAATGGGATTAAGGCAGGCTCTTCATCCACATGTAGGTTCATTAGTTGAAACAAAAGAAGACATGCTATTGGTTATGGAAACTAGTTCGTGTGGGTGGTGTTTTGATACGGCGCATATTGCGAGCGGTGATCTCGATCCGGGCGATTTTTTAGAAATGGCCGGAGATCGGGTCACACTTGTCCACATCAAGGACTTGAATCTGGATCTCGGTCGAAAAATGGTACAACATGAGATTGAATTTGATGCCGCTATCGCCCATCGTGTGTTCGTTCCTCTTGGGGAAGGAGATTTGGATCTTGCCGGAATTATTCCCCTTCTCCCGCAAGAAGTATGGTGGGTGTTAGAGCAAGATCAAGCTATAACAGAGTTCCCTGAAGCAGGCACAGGTCCTGCTGATGATGCTGCATCAAGTTTGCAGGTCCTAAAAGACTTATTAAATACAGCGTATGGATAGGGAAATAAAGATACCGCCAGATTGGAATGCGGAGGTCCAAACAAACATTGACCGCTTTGCATTTACCTTCCAAACCCAAAGCGACTTCACGATCGCTAAACGGATATATGAGCGTTTACTTGAGTTGAGAAAACTATCCATCGTCGCATTTGAAAAGAATCCCAGCGATGCTGGGAAAACATACAGTCTTCGTGCCGAACTTAATGATCTCATTATTCGGGCAAAAGCTGAAGTTGACGCGTGGGAACAGAAATGAAGAACCCTCTAGGTACTGAACCTCGTAGGCGATTGACCCAAAACGAACGCTACATCTATGAAAATGACGGAGTCGCACTCTTATCTGATGTTTTAGATAGTGGATGGATTGACTTTCTGCGTGATGCTTTCGAAGAAGCTCTCTCTAATCCTGGAAGCCTTGCGGAGGAATATGCTCCAACGGTCGGCCCGGGCCGTTTTTTTGCCGATTTGAATATGTGGCAAAGAATTCCCGCATTCCGACAATTTGTCTTTGAATCTCCAGCCGCCAAGATCGCAGCTGAAGTAATGAGGGCGTCACGGATCAATTTCTTCTACGATCAGATGTTCGTTAAAGAATCAGGAACTCTTGAGCGAACTCCTTGGCATCAAGACCAGCCATATTGGGCCGTATCAGGGCTGCAAGTTTGTTCCGTTTGGATACCTTTAGACCCCGTTCAAAAAGAATCTTCACTGCAGTTTGTGAAAGGAAGTCACCGGTGGCCGGCACATAATCCTCATCATTTCGGTGATGACTCCCCCTATGAGGGCACAGGTCTCCCAGAGCTTCCCAATATAGAATCGAATATTGATGAATATGAGATTTTGAGTTGGGATATGGTGCCAGGTGACTGCCTTGTCTTTCAAGGAATGAGCGTGCATGGATCTCCAGGCAATACTAGTGAGGTGCACCGGCGGAGAGCATTGGCAACAAGATGGTGTGGAGACGACGCCCGATATCGTCGTAAAGCCGGCGAGGTAGCTATCCCAACGTCCGATTCGGGTCTTGCTGATGGGGATCTTCTTGACTGTGACCTATTTCCCTCTATACCTCTGTAGGGCATAGGAACTTATTCGTTGATTTGGATTTGAATGATATCGGCTTCGGTAGTGGTCTCTTCGAATGTAACAGTTACATTCTCGTAAGTTAGAGATTCGCCTGGTAAGAGTGCTTGGGCATCGTTTAATACTTCCATGGGTCCTTCTCCGCTTCCTCCACCGAATCCATTTTCAGTATTGACAATGTACACAACAGCTCCTTCACGTGCTAGATCATTGTCGTACCCTATTTGTCTTCGGCTTTCAATGGCGAGGGCACGTGATTGACTGAAGGGGAAAAGTACGACTTTCAATCCGCCAAAAGTAGCTAGTGGGGTAAGAGTTACAGTTGCATTTCCCTCAATGCAGGCTACTTGGGAGTCATCTAACCATCTGAGAATCCATCGGGAGTATCCCATATAGCCGGGAGCTGTACTACCAATGTCATCCATAAGGCTAAACGGTCTTGTAAAACCGGCTCGGCCAGGGATTGTTGCTCCATAAAGATCTGGTAATCCAAGTGAGTGCCCCATTTCATGTGGATACCAGAGGTCTCCCCAGTAAGTTAAATCAGCACCTGATGTTACTGCGTTTGCTATGTATGTTCCGTCCGCTGTAAGTGAGCCATCATTAGGGGTTGACCATCCCATGAGGGTTGGGCCGTATGGTACCTCCATAGCGTTAGGTGGCGAAACCACTAAAACAGCATCAGCGTCTGAGAAGTCAACATTGTCATCAGCTAAATTCATTGCCTCTTGGATCCAATCTCTGTGTCCTGTATACGACGTTAGAGCTTCACGATAAATTGCTGCTGTTCCACTGAGGCGTAACCATTGATGATGCGGGACGAAGGATAGAGTAAGTCGTCCATAAGACTGGTCAAAGAAGAAATCTTCCGCTCCAGGAGAAATATAGGAAAATACTTCCTCGGTGCTTTGAGTTGCTGAGACATCGGCGAAATCAGCGAAAAGAACCACCGTTTCTACGAGGCCCGTGGGGTTGAGTCTATCGGTTGGCCGGTCATAGGCTAGTGAAAGAGCTTCTTGGGACTGGATAGTTAATTTGCATGCGTTAATGTCTTGAAAACCGGATCTTTCCTGGTGGTCTGGTAATGGTTCTTTTTTGACACATTCACCATTTTCGTCGTATTCATAATCAGGGGATCCCCCGATTTTGTGGCATGGGGAGACTCCGCAATTCGAATTCGATCCATCCGTGGGGCAGCATTCCCCTGTCCATCCCTGATATTCGTCTTCTCCGCAATCTGGGATCTGTTGCGACTGTGATGTTTGTGTGGGATGAGGCCCGAGAGAAATTACAACAATAATGTTCTCACAGTCATTAGCATTGGCTGCTATGACAGTTCCTTCTGGCACTTCGTTGTTGTAGACGTCAGCCCAGCTGATATCCGTAAGGGAAAGGCCATAGTCGAAGCCCATGCCCTCAATTCTGTTCGACGCGTCTTCTTGGGTGCTTCCATTGAGTTGGTCCCATGGAAAAGCCTGACACCAGTTAGGTCCGCTTGTGAGCGTCGGAGGTGGTCCGATTTCTGAAGTCGGTGTGGGTTCTGCAGTCGATGTGGGTTCTGCAGTCGACGTGGGTTCTGCAGTCGACGTGGGTTCTGCAGTATTGCTACTGCATGAAAACACACCAAAAATGAGAACAAATAGAGCGAATAGGTTTAACGATCGCCGAAACATGATCTAAGTGTATTAGAAATTTGTGTTTTGTTGAAGATCGGTAATGCACAAGCGTTGGATAAGCAAAAAACCTTATTCAGTACTTCGTAACCTGATGCTATTCGTTTGCCTTACGAATTCTTCTAATTACAAACCCAACCGGGATCATGATGACCGCTATAAGTACTATGACCCAAATAGCTCGATTCGGCTGTTTGGATTGTGAAGATTCTTCATTTGGTACCTGCTCATCTGTATTGTCACTATCCTGCTGTGTCACCGGACTAGTTGATTGTGACGGAGTGCTTTGAACTGTTGTATCTGCATGCTGGTTAGATTGCTGATCATCTGTTACTTGATCAGTTGAAGATTCCTCTATGCCAGTTGTCGTGGGTTCGTTGTACCATTCTTCAAGACGGTCGCGAGTTTCGCCAAACGCTGATGATCGATCACCGGCTCTTTCAACTGTCGTACCGAATTGTTCTTGAAATCCAATTGCGACAGTAAACCGTGCAGCATGCCGAGAGACAACTGTGATGTCATAGATTCCCTCTATAGCAGTGCCCTGTTCTTTGATGAACGTGTAATAACTGGTATTTGTAAATGGTTCATCAAATCGGGTACGAATACTCGGATAGAGGGTTTCCTCAGTTTTGTCAGGTTTTACCACTAGTAGATAGGGAAGTTGGTCTTCTGCAAGATTTTCTTCAGGAGTGCGGGCCGGTATAAGTAACTCAAGTTGAAAGAAGTCTCCTTCTTGAAATCTTGCTTGGAAACCGCGCGTCCCTCCAGCTTCAGTAAATTCACCGTAGAGGGCAAAGGAAATTGTACCGTCTGGTAAATATGGACCTTTTTCTGGAATTGGTTGCTCTGCAGTCAAAAAGAGAGGATCATGCGCATGGACAGGATTTACCGAAGCGACTCCGATAAATAAAATTATTGTAGAAAAAACCAAGAATAAGCGCTTCAAAGTATCTTCCTTATAAATAAAAGTATCTTCCTTATAAATAAAGGTCTCACAAGGTTTAACCCAGAACGAAAAAATCCGCAAAGTTCTGGACTATCTGCACGAAGAAACGAAAGAAGTTGTTCGTTAACGAGCTGCTGCTTTACTTAAGGATGATTCGCTTTCAAACCCACTCTATGATTTCTCCAAATAGAGGCACCGGTCCTGTTCTAAAGAACTACCGAAGATATTCTCAGTTTCCGACATTGACGAGGCGTTAAATTAGAAGTCTTTTATGGTTTAACAATATAGAAACAATTACGAAATAAAAGCTCGTTACCTTCATAAGTAGCTCAACTTATGGAGGAAATTGTGAAACGTAAACTATTAACCGGAACAGGGATAGTCGGAGTGAGTCTTCTACTCGCTGCTAGCCCAGCGTTAGCTGAAGAAGCGACGGACCCCTCGGTATATCTTCAAGCTGTAATGGATAACCTATGGGTGTTCATTGCCGGAATTCTTGTCTTTTTCATGCAAGCAGGCTTTGCCCTTGTTGAAGCAGGACTCACGCGAAGTAAAAACGTTGCAAACATCATGGCGAAAAACATTGCTGACATGTGCATCGGCGTCTTAGCGTTCTACGCCGTTGGTTACGCGTTTGCGTATGGCGACGGCGGCGGATGGTTTATTGGAGGGAACTCATATTTCCTATCCGGATCATCACTATTCGAAATTACCGACGGCCTATCCGGAGCGACTGACTTCTTCTTTCAAGTCGTATTCGCAGCTACCGCAGTCACTATCGCATCAGGAGCTATGGCTGGACGGACGAAATTCTCCGCCTATTTAATGTTCGCAGGGCTCATGACAGCCTTTATCTACCCAGTAGTCGTCCACTGGACCTGGGGTGGTGGACTCATAGCTGAATACATCAACTGGGGAGATGCAGGAAGCTACTCTGACTTTGCTGGATCAGGAATCGTGCACCTTACCGGTGGTGTTGCAGCATTCATGGGCGCTAAAGCTCTCGGACCTCGAATTGGCAAATACGACGAAGCCGGCAAACCACGAGCTATACCTGGGCACAACATCGTTTTCACCGTCATCGGTGTCTTTATCCTCTGGCTCGGATGGTTTGGATTTAATCCAGGCTCAGAACTCGCAGCAGACGGATATGTCATGTCAGTAGCAGTTAATACCCTGATAGCTGCAGCAGCTGGTGGAGCAGTATCAGCCATAGTTGTTATGGCTAAAACAGGTAAACCTGATGTGGGTATGGTCGGAAACGGTGTTCTTGGTGGACTTGTTGGTATAACCGCAGGCTGTGGAGCATTCAACACATTTGGATCCCTTATAACAGGTGCAGTCGCAGGTGCGTTGGTCGTTTACTCTGTTCTCTACATTGAAAAGAAAGGCGTCGATGATCCAGTCGGGGCAGTATCAGTACACGGAACATGTGGTATCTGGGGTGTGCTCGCTATCGGGCTCTTCTCTCGATACGACGATGCATTCCTTGGCCGAGACGACGCTGGTCTCTTCTACGGAGGCGGGCTCGATCAACTAAGCGTCCAAGCTGTCATGGTCGTTATCATCATCGCATGGACAGCTATCACCGCTGGGATCGCATTTAAGATCATCAAGAAAACAACTGGCCTTCGGGTATCTCCTGAAGAAGAAGCCGCTGGTCTTGATATTAGCGAGCATGGAGCTGCCGGATACCACCTTGAAACAACCAACTAAGCCTTCCTCTTTGTTCTACTGAACAGTTGGGCCCTTCTCCTGTCAGAAGATTAAGAGAGGATGTTAGATGCGGGAGTTACCTTCTGAAAGCGAGGTAACTCCCGCACTATATTTTTAAGGACCATCTAAATCTCGAATAGAACAAAGCTCTCCAACATTGGATAGGGAAATCCAAGTCGTTTAATCCAACCTCATGAGACCTTTCACTATCCAGATAGAGGGTTAAGCAGCTGGGAGAGCAATGAAAGCAATTAATGCATAGTGAGAGGCAATGCCGCAAATAACACACAAGTGGAAAATTTCATGAAAACCAAATACGTTTGGCCAGGGGTCAGGCTTTTTTAATCCATAAACGATTGCGCCAATTGTGTGGAACGCTCCTCCAAGTAGCAACAAGGTGAAACCGTATGTGCTTAAAGCTGTCCAAAATTTGTGAATGACCAGCAACGCGGACCACCCAACAATTATAAAAAGGATGATAAGAGTCACTTGAGGAGCAGTAGGCCAAAAAATCATCACTAGTACTCCCAACAATGCTCCGATCCACACGGCAAGTAAAACGGTTACGGCAGCAGAACGCGGAAGTAAAAACCATGAAATAGGCGAATAGGTTGCTGCAATCGTAACGAAGATCGTTGCATGATCTAAACGTCGTAACAGGTCATGAGCTCGAGCGCTCCATGAAAAACCGTGATAAAGAGAACTCACACCAAAAAGTGCCACTACCGCAAGAGAATAGAAGGCAGCCAATGCCCTCCCTTGATCCGAACTACTTATCAGAATCGGGCAGAGCGTTATTGCAGCAACAAATGCAACTATGTGCGACCATCCACGAAAAGAGGGTTTTGGAGCAAGGTGCATTGGAATAGGGCTGTCCACAATCCAACGCTACATCCGTATCAGGTTCCCAGACCAGTAGTTACGTTATTGGTGTTCGCTTCACATGCTCTAATTCGCAAAAATCATTTTCACGTTTATGCACAAGCGATATAGACGTCCAAGGCCCATGCTGAAGGTACTTTCCCTTCAGAAGTCCTATCCTCCAACTCAATAAACCAGCGAACAGCCTGCGTTTCAGTCCCTTGTGATCTCAAGTGGTTAACCAGTCCCTGATATAAGCACCGACAGGTTGTGGCAACTTCACTTCGATCAATATTCACATCGGATCTGGATACACAGTTCACTAGATACATTCTCTGTAGGTATGGGACTGATCCAGATCCAACTTCTCCTAGAAGCTCTTGTTTAAGATCCATAAGCTCTGCTGGTAAAGGAGCGGGGCATTGATCAAACGACTCCAATGAATCACAAATACCAATATCTGCCGCCGCGGTTTCTGTTTGAACCTTCTCCCCTCCTTGTTGATCAACTTCAGAACTGGACCCGCTGCATGCTGTAAGTGCAAAAACAAAGATAAATCCAATTATTCGCTTCATATCTATAAACGTTAGTGATGCAAAAGCCTTTTAGAGACTTATGACTAGGTGTTTCTATAAGTTTCTTTAGCGGTGATTCAAATTTTGAGATACCTTTTGGCATGGATTCGTCTGCGTTATATTCCGATGATTATAGAAAAAACCCAGAGAAAGTCTGGGAAGAGATGCGAAATGACTTCCCTGTCTTTTATGACGACATCTCAAATATGTGGTGGGTGACTCGTTATGAGGACGTCAAAAATATTTTTGTCGACTATCAAACGTTTTCCTCTTCAACCTACGAGTTATCAACTGGCCAGGTGGTAGGGCCAACGCTTATTTCTCGGGATGACTATGGACACGTTGTACGTAGAAAAATAGTAGCCCCCGATTTTGTCGGTAACAGGTTAAAAGCCTACGAACAATTGATTGAGGATTGTGTCAGCAATCTCATTGACAATTTCGCTAGCACGGAGAAGATTTCTTTAGTTGGTGAATTCAGCTCACAACTTCCCGTGGATGTTATTTCAGCGATACTTGGGATGGAGGGCGATGGCCAGCTTTTCCGCCAATGGGTCACTGCGATGATTATGGGTTTGAATGATTCTCCAGAGTTACGACAGAAAGGACTTAACGCTAGTGCCGCGTTTTGTAGTCACATAGCACCATTGCTTAACGAAGTAGACCATCCCGACCGTAACGACCATATTGCAAAAATAGCGAGAGCAGAGATAGAGGGAGAACGACTAACAGATGAAGAAATTACCGCATTCTGTGGACTTCTCTTTATCGCTGGTGGCGAAACAACTGATAAAGCTATCGCAAATATGTGGTGGAACGTCCTGAACCACCCTGAAGTATTGGAAGCTGTGCTTAATGATGATTCGTTATGGGAAAATGCTTTCAGCGAAACAATGAGAAGAACACCGGCAGTGATAAGTGAGGAACGATTTACCACTCGGCCAGTAGAGATACACGGAGTAGAAATTCCAGACGGCGGAAAAGTTCGAGCCTGTTTAGCTGCAGCGCATTTAGATCCAACTGTCTTTAAGGACCCATTACATTTTGATCTTTATCGACCTGACATGAACCTCGGAAAAGAGAATCGGTCCGGAGTTTCAAAAGATAGCGAACGAAGCGGCCATTTTGGCTTCGGACTTGGGAAACATTTCTGTATCGGGTATGAGCTCGCGCGAAACGAAGCCATAGTCGGGTCAAAAAGAATTCTTGAACGCCTGGGCAGACCAAGTCTTCAAGAGAATCAGCAAGGTCCGGTTATTCAGGCCCGTAATTCATTCTTTGCCGTAAAAGAACTAACCGTGTCTTTTCAAAAATAATATGCAGTGAAAGAATATAAAAGTGCATGGATGCTACCTCCGATATTTCTAAAACGAATAGCAAAAGGATCACATGACTGAAAAACAAGTTAACCAACTCGAAGAAAAGCAGAAAATTATCGATCTCACTATCGCCTACACATGGATTATTGACCGTGGCCCGCGGGAAAACCTTCAAGAGGTCTTTACTGAAGATGCAGTGTTCATCATTGACACAAGACACTTAAATGGCATCGACGAAATAAGGGGAAAAATTGATAGGACGCTTGGAGGTTTATCTGCGTCTCAACATATTGTTTCGAATCATCAGGTATCCATCGATGGAAATACGGCTACATCTCGTTGTTATCTTCATGCCCAACACACATTGAACGGAACTGAAGGGGGCGATAACTATATTATGGCCGGCAGGTATATCGATAAATTAATCCGGGTTGGTGACGAGTGGCGTATTACTGAGAGACAATTAATGCTCGATTGGACTGAAGGAAACAATCAGGTTCTTGCACGAAAAAACCGCAAGAGTGAAAGAGATGATGTTTTGTAATAATTTCAAGCGTGACTTAGATTAGAACCATGGCAGGGGAAGTAACTCATCAAAGTACTGAGGATATTGAAAGCGAACTTGTTCGTAGAGGTCATGTTGTTACGTCGTGGGAGAATATTGGCGAAATAACTATCGAAGCGACCGGTGTCGAAACAAGTTCATACCGAATAGGGCTTCCCTCTCTTGAGTCCTCTCCGACTGTTTTTAAAGCTTACTTTCCGCCAGATTGCAGAATTGAAGCCCACACCCATGCTTGTGACTATTCTGAAATTATTTTAGAAGGCACACAAAAAGTCAGTGGGAAGTGGCTCTACCCCGGCGATATTCGAATCGGTCTCGCAAACCGAGGCTACGGTCCCCTGATCGCTGGACCTGAAGGAGTCACCGTACTGGTGATCTTCGCTGACGGGCACTGGCCCGCCGTCACAATCGGCGCGGGTGATGGAAGTACCCTCGGTACCGGAGAATTATTAGACCGGTTCAGCGCTGCTGACGAAAACTAAACGATAAGCGCGCTGGGTTCATTCTTTGAAACCATTTATTCGTTACGTCGGTGTCAGTCAAGTAGGTGAGGCGCTCGTTTTTTAAGACGAAGTAGATCAACAGCATTTGCGTTGAGCTTTTCAGTTAAGCCATCAACGTGACGCAACGTTCCTTTATCCCAGCCGCCGAAATTTGTTCCAAATACCAGACGATCTGTTCCAATTTGTTCAAGCGCAAAGTCAAATTCTTTGTCACCGGTTACATGACAGTCAAACCAGAGGCGGTCTAGAGCAGTATCGAATGCACCTGGTTCTTTGATCCAATCCGGAGAGGATGGGCGGCGTTCAGCTAAAGCACGAAGTTTTGCCCGATGCATCATCGTGGAACCCCCACCGTGAGATATGCAAACATCGAGTTGGGGAAAGCGGCGTGAAACTCCTCCGAAGACAAGCATGGAGGTAGCGATCATTTCTTCGTAGGAGAATTCTATGACTAAATCAAGACTGTACTTTCTCATTCGCTTGTCCCGAAGTGGTCCGTCGAGTCCAGATGCAGTGGGATGGAGGAATAAGGGAACGTCTAGTTCAACGCACGCAGCGTAGAACGGGTCCATACGTTCATCATCTAAGTCAGTGCCGAAATCAGTTCCGATATACCCGCCCATGAGTCCATAGTCATTCACACTTCGCTCAAGTTCAGCTATCGCTGCATCAATGTCTTGCATGGGAAGCGCAGCAAAGCCCACGAACCGATCTGGATGTTCTCTAATAACTGATGCTAGGTCCTCGTTATGGGCTCGACAAAAATTAATCGCGTCAGCAGCTGGGATCCAGTGTAGGTAGGTCAAGGGGTTGGGTGAAAGTGCTTGAACCCGGATTCCCGCTTCATCCATTGCTTCTAATCGCAGGCTTGTTTGCATAAAGAGCGATTCACGATATGGGACTCCTTCAAGACGCCAGTCTCCGACTCTGAACCAAGTGGTTCCATCCTCATATGCTCCAAGTTCAGGGCCGCATGTTGGGCCGGCAGCTCCTAAGCTTCCTTCAAGAACAATATGCCCATGCACATCAATAAGACCGGTCACGAATCCCTCCCTTTTCTCAAATCATAGTCCTAAAAATCAAAAGGGATTAATCCCATTGCCACGGTGGCCATTCACAAGGGTTTCTTTTTGTCTTTTGGTGCGCTCTGATTTCCTTATCTAGAATCAGGAATGAGTGGGAGGACTAAGTTGGAATCACAAGAAAGACAACGACTATTGGAAGCTGCTGATAAGGAAGAGATTAGAGATGTCCTTATGCGGTACGGGCGAGGTGTTGATCGTCTTGATGAAGATCTAATCCGCTCTTGTTACCACGATGATAGCTTCGATGATCACGGGCATTGGAAAGGAAACGGCCAGGATTTCGCAGCATTTATTGTTGAATCACTACGAGAACGGTCGCATCACACGACACACGCTGTGGCGAATGTACTAATAGAAATAGATCCATTAGATCCAGATAAAGCAAGATCAGAAGCATACAGTCTGGCGTACCTCAGAAGAAATGATGAAGCTGAAACGGAGTGGCTCGACTTCTTCTCAGGCCGGTACATCGACAAATTTGAACGTAGAAACGGAGAATGGAAAATCGCGCATCGGGTCGTCGTCCACGACTGGTCTATCTCCAACCCACTCGATACCACAGGATTTCCCCTACCAATGGACTCATTTATTCAAGGAAAAAGAGATAAAACAGATCTCGTTTATCAATAGCGAAGGACGAAATTATGGCAGAGCTCTTCGACTCATATCTGGAACACGCTATAGGTGATACCCCGCTGGTACCGTTGAAAAATATTTCATCTCCTTCATCAGGGCAAGTATGGCTAAAGCTCGAAAGCGGAAATCCTACTGGTAGCTATAAGGATCGGATGGCCTACTCTGTTTTCAAAAATGCTTTCGCGAGAGGAGATATAACAACTGGCAGCCGCTTAGTCGAATACACGGGAGGAAGCACCGGAACCTCTTTGGCTCACATTGCCTCCAGAACCGGCATACAATTCATAGCCGTTTCTTCAGATGCTTTTGCACAATCGAAAATCGATTCGATGCTCGCCTACGGAGCTGAAGTAATCACCATTCCAAGTGAAGATCAGAAAATCACTCCAGATCTTATTGCTGCTATGCGCGAAAAAGCATACGCAATAGCTGAAGAACCAAATACTCACTACGCCGATCAATTCGGATCTCCAGATGTTATCGAAGGCTATGTCGCGATGGGACTAGAAATAGCTGATCAAATAAGGGCTCCCATAGACGTTTTCTGCGCAGCAGTAGGAACAGGTGGTGCATTTACCGGAACAGCTAAAGGTTTACATCAAGCTGGGCATCAACCAGATCTCATTGGGCTGGAACCACTTCAATCACCTTTTCTCACTACCGGTGAAGGAGGACCACATCGGATCGAAGGAATAGGTTTAGGATTCACACCTCCGTTTCTCAACCTCAACCAATGCAGTGAGATTCGAGCAATTGATCAGAATGATGCATTTCATATGTGCCGAAGACTTGCTACTGAAGAAGGTATTCTTTGTGGCCCTTCAACAGGTTTAAATGTTTCCGCCGCTTTCGCTATAGCTTCCGAACGAGGACCAGACACGGTAGTAGTGACTTTGGGTTGTGATCATGGATCGAAATATTTCACCAGCGATAAATCATAAAATTACACTTTAGCTCAGGAAAATCTTCTAGGAATTTTCTGAAATATTCCCAAAATAACCATGACAAATGCCACAGGTGATCAACGTCACAATCGCCTAATTTTCTACAAATAGTTAGATAACGTTCATTATGTAAGTCCCCCCCCTTACAACATAGGAACCCCCGGATCGTTCTCCTTGCGTCCGGGGGTTTACTATTGAAACCTCCACAAGCGACGCTTCCAACTTTCAAATACGAAGACTGCATTGTGTTTCAAAATGGTGTGAGATGGTTCGTCGTTTAGAAAATTTCCATTGGTGTGACATGCGTAACTAGGACAAATGTCACGTACCTAAAAGATGTAAAACCATTAAAACTAATTTATTTTAATAACATCCATTAAATTTTTCATAAGGAGGAAATTTTGGAAAACGTAATGCTCACAGGAGGAGACTACACACTGGTCTACAACGTCCTTTCATTTGGAACGGCTGTAATGTTCGGTGCTTTTGTTTACTTCCTTACTCAAATGAGGTCAGTTAATAAGCAATATCAAGCAGGTATCGCAGTTTCAGCAATTGTCGTTGGAATAGCTGGATACCACTACTACAGAATCTGGTCAGATTTCGGCGAAGGTGTAATGAACGAAGGATATCGTTACGCCGACTGGCTCATTACGGTCCCGCTACTCATTATTGAGCTTCTTATCGTTCTAGGAGTTGCAAAACAGGAACGTCGGAGTCTCATGCTCAAACTCGTTCCAGCAACGATTCTAATGGTCGGACTCGGGTACCCGGGTGAAGTTGCTAACGGTAATGGGGCTAAATGGACTTTCTGGGTTCTCGCTATTCTGCCATTTATTTACATCCTTAAGACTCTCTACGCTGAACTACAAAAAGCTGGCCAAAGAGAGACAGGAGCAGTAGCTACACAGATTAAAAACGCTACCTATGTTCTTCTTACGACATGGATGGTCTATCCCATCGCTTACCTGTTTCCAATCTTTGATGGAGAATCAGAAACATTGGAAACGTTACGGCAGGTTGGTTACACATTTGCTGATATCACAGCGAAAGGGCTTTATGGTCTCATGATCTTGTGGATAGCTAAGGCTCGAACTGAAGCAGAAGTAAGCGGCTAAACGTTTTACCCCCCTAGGTTGGCCAGTCTTCGGACTGGCCAACTTTTGTTTTTGAGAACTTATTGGGGAAAAGATGGTTTCGCCTAAATGAAACATTAGAAGCTGCTATCAAAGCCCTGTAGCCTTAATTACTATGTGTTGGAGTATGTCTTGTTTATGGCTGGCGGCCTTAGTCCTTCTCTGGATCTAGAGCTAGTAGAGATCTTTTGGTCATTCACTAATAGTGGTTGTTAAACACTCATTCTCTTCATCCACTGGGAAGTCATAAATTCGGTCATACATCCAATCCATCAGATCAGGCCAATGTATATCTGGAGCACCTCTATGACTGGTTGCTCCTTCATAAACACGCCTTTCAATGTAAAGGTATATTTCAAAGATATTTTGTTAACGAGGATTGTGTAATCCGTGACAGTAAGAGGATCTAAACTATCAAGTAGCTATGATCAACAGATCATGATTGCAATACTGCTGCTTCGTAAGTTCGATTTATTAATTGGTTAACTTAAGAGATTCTCAACACCTACGTCAACAGCAATCATTCTCTAAGTAACTAGGAACTGTATGCCAACAAAATTTTCAGATCTCGGAGTCCCTCAATGGATAGTCGAAGACCTTAATCAAAGAGGGATTACAGAACCATTTGAAATTCAAGAAAAGACAATCAAAGACGGGTTAGAAGGCAAAGACATCTGTGGAAGAGCGCCGACCGGATCTGGAAAGACCCTCGCTTTTGGCATACCACTTGCAGCCAAGACACAAGCATCTAAGCCAAGAAAGCCACAAAGCCTGATTCTTGCGCCAACAAGAGAATTAGCACAACAAATTTGTAATGAACTTCGGACATTTAGCGGAAAAAGAACAGTCTTTGTAGTTTACGGCGGCGTCGGTTATGGCCCTCAACGTAAAGCTTTAGCCAACGGAGTGGATATTCTTGTTGCTTGTCCAGGACGCCTTGAAGATCTAATAGAGCAAAAAGAGTTGAATTTAGAAGCAGTAAAGCAGGTAGTTATTGATGAAGCTGACCGGATGGCTGATATGGGGTTTATGCCTGCCGTCAAAAGAATCCTTGATCAAACCTCTAATGACCGGCAGACGATTCTTTTCTCAGCAACTCTTGATCGAGATGTAGAACAATTAAAAAAACGGTATCAACGCGACCCGGTGCTTAGGGAGGTAGGCGATAAGACTCCTGACATCAAACAGGCAATACACACATATTTCGTCGCTAAAAAATCAGAAAAATCAGAAATTGCTGCTGATGCAGTTAAAGCTATGTGGCCGGCAATTATTTTTTGTCGGACAAGGCATGGATCTGACCGTTTAGTAAAGCAACTCAAACGGTTTGATATCGCTGCTGAATCTATTCACGGTGGCAAAAGTCAAAACCAAAGGCAAAGAGCGCTTAAGAACTTTAGTAAGGGCAAAGTCCAAGCGCTTGTCGCTACAGATGTAGCCGCTCGTGGGATATATGTTGATGGAGTTGAACTTGTAGTGCATTTCGATCTTCCTGAAGATCATAAAGCGTATATTCACCGGTCTGGGCGAACAGCCAGGGCAGGAAATAAAGGAATAGTTTTTTCCATTATTCAGCCAGATCAAAAACGGGCAGCGCAGAAAATGCAAGCTCGGCTAGGTATCAGCGACTCGATTCGTAAAATTCAACCAGAAGAGTTAGCTACATTAAGTTCTGCTCCTAGCTCCAGAAACAATCAGGGTTCACGGCCGAAACAGCAATCGCCAAAAGACTCAGGCCAACGCAAGAAGACTGCTCACAAGAAATCTTCTAACAATCATGGAAATCAGAAGGCAAAGAAGCGCTCTCAAACCATGAACCAGAAACCTAAAGGTAAGAACTCATCTCATAAAAACCGAAACTCGAATAAAAATAAATCTCATAAGTCACAGTCAGGTGGAAATAAGAGGAAACCTGAAGTCAAGCCAACTGGAAGGCCAAATAGAAAAGCTAGACGCGCTCACTTGCAACCTACCAAAAGGTAAAGGACTAACAGTTCGTTCTCAAACAAATAATGGGACTAGAGGCTTATGGTTTTACTGGGTTGGGCTACCGAACAAATGTTGAGAGCACTTCGATATGAGAAGTCTGAGGGAAAAGGTCAAGAACTACTACCTCACCTAATTGGAATCCTCTATCCACCATTCGTCTTGCATCCCGGGCGGCAGCGGCTGCATCACAACTGATCAGAACCACAAACTCTGCTCCCGTTTGCTCAATAATGTTCGGGACTCTTTTACTCATCCCACTTCGCGAAGGGTTAGCAAGCACAAAATTATGAGGTGAAATTTCCCATTGTTCAACACGAGAACACACATGTTCCACAGCGTTACCCAAATTATGGATTGAATCTTGCGCCGCCGAAACATTTTGCTCTATTGCTGTAACTTGACGGCCGGATCCAATTGTCCCAGCGAAAATACCAACTCCGGAATACAAATCGATCATTGACGCAGATGCAGAAATACTACCTTCGATAATGTTCTTAACAGTTCGGACAAGTAGTTCACTTCCTTGTGGGGATGCTTGAAAAAAAGAATCTGCTGAAACTCTCCATTCCTTACCATAAACCTGCTCAACAATATTTGCTGACTGCCCTTTCCGAAGTTGATCAAAACTAATAACTTGAACGTCATTAAGCGTCTCTATCGACCTATCGAAGGCAGAAACTATCGCTAATGATTTCCCCGTGAGGATACTGGTTCGTATCACGACCTCTTCGATATCTCCGAAATAACTTTTAATCATTATCTCCTCAACTCGTTCGTGAGCTACTCCACAGGAACGCAACGGTATGTGGTCATGACTTCGAAAACCGCGCATACCAGCTTTCCCATCATGAACGGAACAACGCACTGTTGTCCGATACCCGACCGGCTCTATACCGCCGCCGTACTTGATAGGAGCAGCATCAAATTTACCTATTCGTTCATAAGCCTCTTTCGTAATACGAAGTTTTATTTGCTTTTGGAGTTCTTCATCCGCGTGTTGGAGGTTGCACCCTCCACAACCATCTTGAACGTGACGACAAAAAGGCTTTATTCGATGATTACTCGGCTCCAGGATAGATACGGCGCTTCCGCGAAGGAATTTTGTTTTTTCTTCTGTTGTGACAACATCAACTTTTTCACCCAATAATGCACCGCGAACAAAAATAGCTCTTCCGTCAGGACATCGACCTACGCCATCTCCTTCTTTTGCTAGACCATCAATTGTTATGTGCATAAGTTCCCAAGCGTACTAAACAAAAACTCAGCGATCTGCATACCTTCGGGCAGATAACCGCTTGTACAGTCAGCATCGCATTACAACGTCCATAACTAGCTCTACTATTAAGGCATGGGTAAACCTCCAAAGAATAGAAAGAGCGGCGGTCGGGTAACAGAAAAAGGAACTCGTCCCAAATCACCTCCCTCTTCAAAGAGAAAACGGATTGAGGAAAGTACAGCTACCAACACGGCCGGCCCAAAGAGGCAACAAAAATTCGATAAAAGTAAAAAGCAGGACAATCATCATCCAGAAAAAAGCTGGAAGAACAGACCTCTATAACTAGCAGGGCATATCAGGCGCTATCTGAAGCTATTAGTTCAGGTCTAGATCCAGAGAAGGACTAAGGCTGCTAGCCATAAACACGACATACTCCAACACATACAGTTGTAGGTTACTGGTTTATTTCTGATAGCGGAGAATTGAACCTAGAGCGAGAATCACTACTACGGTCGATAGAACCTGAAGAGTATTTAGTGATTCTCCTAAAAAAATCCACGCTAATGCAGCTGCAACTACAGGTACGAACAAAGTAAAGATAGAGCCAACCCAAAGAGGAATACGCACAAGCGACCAATTCATTAGGGAATGTCCAATAACTCCTGCGATAGCAGCGAGAAGAAGAAGCCAGAGAATATTTTCGCTAGAAGGAACTGTAAATGATACCCCTAGGACTAGAGCAATAATAAAACTCATGATGGCAGTTATTGCCCCTGTGGATGCCGTGTATTCCATCGGAGTGATTCTGTCTTGTGTTTTTTTCGAGAGGATAAAGTAAGCAGACCAGGCAAAAAGTGACCCCACGGAAAATAAGTCCCCTTCCAAATTCCATTCAGCTGAACCTGTTGATCCGACTAGAACTCCGACCGTACCGAGTAGGGCTACGAGTCCGATTCCTAGCTCTCGCTTCCGGATTTTCTCTTCTAAAACCTTATATCCATAGATAGATACGATGATCGGTTGTAATGAGCCGATGATCATCGCATTCACGACCGTGGTACGTTTCAAAGCCTCATAGAAAAATGCGACGTCAAGGCCCAATGCCAATCCCCCCCAAAGTGATACACGTAACGCACGCATAGTAAGAGGAGTTCCTTTTGCCATCATGAAGATCGCCAACAAAAAGGAATAGAAGGTGAACCGGTACACAGCTATTTCACTAGAGCTCAGAGAGATATGCTTAATGATGACTCCAGATGCCCCCCAAGCAGTGACAGCGATAGCGGCACCGATCAAGGCAACTGTTGCTTCTTGGTTAGATTTTTGTGAAGGGGTCGAGGACATGTGTTTACAGGGGTTAAACCGATGGCGCTAGGGTCTCTAAGGTTTCCCATAAAGGTTCTTCAGATTCTGGTTCTGTGTTAAGCGGGTGAATACAGATATGTGTTGCTCCAGCTTCTTCATGTTCGGCCAGACGGGTATTGATTTGATCGGGTGTCCCCCATGCGACGATTGCATCTAGGAAGCGATCCGTTCCCTGGTCAATATCTTCGTCTGTGAAACCTAGCCGTTTCCAGTTGTTTCGGTAGTTAGGCAGACTTGCGTGGAGACTGTAGGACGATCGAGCTACATCATGGGCTACGTCCCTATTCGTAGTTATGGCAACTTTTTGCTCTACGCATAACATTTTTCCTTCTCCTAAGATTTCTTTTGCCATTGCAGTATGTTCAGGAGTGGTGAAATAGGGATGAGCGCCATCAGTGTATTCTCCGGCGAGCTCAAGCATTTTTGGCCCTAGTGCTGCAAGAACGCATGGCGGTTCAATAGAGGGAGGAATAGCTGTATACGGAGAATTTTGCATAGCTTCTAAGTACTGTCGCATGCTTTTCAAAGGATTTGAATAATTTAGCTGCCGTATCCCTTCAACAATTGGAGCATGAGAAACTCCGAGCCCAAGTAAGAACCTGTTATTGCTCATCTCAGCTAGTGTGGCTGCTGATTGTTTCGTCATGCCGGGATGACGGTGATAAATATTCGCTATACCTGTAGCGAAGATTAGTTCACTGGTATGTGAAGCTAACAGTGCCATATGGACAAACGGGTCTCGGCCTGTGCTCTCAGGTAGCCACAAAGCTGAATAATTCATGCTCTCTAACCGCTGCGAGAAAGCTACCGCTTGCTCTGAACTCATAGAATCGGTACGGAACCACACTCCGCGTTTAACCAGTTTTTCTCTGATGTCCATACAACCTAGTTTCATGTTCTAACTGTTTTGTACACTTCAACGTAACCACAATCCTTGCACAAGTATTCTTCTGACTTGAATCCAATGTGCTTTAATACTCGTTTCCGAATCTTAGGTGTAACAATATTTTTGCCGTTACATTTTGGACACGTGCCCCCCTTCATGCTGCTCCTTTATTTTGTGATGATGCTCGTAGCGACCCCTTTAACCATGCGGTTAAGTTTAGGGCAGAACAGGTTTTGTTACATATGTAGAGGGTCTAGGGACTCTGAAGGGTATGTATTTACCGAAACTCTTTCTTCTATTTCTTGTTTAAGCCGTGACAGATCCACACGAAATATATTCAAATTATCAGCAAGATTTTGATGGTTTTGTAAATCAACAAATTCACTGCTTATATCCTTTAGCAAGAAATACTTGTCTTGCAGTTTTTTTCGAAGAGCTTCCCCTTCTTGGGTTAATTTGATAAGCCAAACTCGACGGTCATATGGGTCGATAGTGCGCTCCAATATATTTTTTGTTTCTAAGTCTTTTATAACTATGCCCAGCCTCGCCTTTCCGATGCCTAGGGATTTTGCTAGTTGGCTTTGCGTGAATGCATCGCTTTGGTCAATCAACGAAATAAGAGCCACATCAGTCAAATTCAGATCGAACTCTGAGAAAATAAATTCAAATGTTTTTGTGATCTCCCGAGCGAGTAGAACAATATCCCAATGAACTTTATAAGACTGCGGCCCAGACAGTTCAGAAGGACCTTCGTTGCTTTTCTCCATAGCCGCACGTTACTTCCTTCTTAGATTATTGAAAAGCTCCGAGAAAAGGAGAATATGACAGAAACTAAATGCGCTTCAATACGCCGATTTTAGTATGCATGCATACGTTCCTATGAAAAATTTCTGAGTTGGTTTAAGATTGGCTCAAAATTGAAGGGGGATTATGTCTCAAAAGACACGAAATTTTAAATTATTAACTATTCTCATTGCGTTTCTGACGCTCGGAGCGTTAGCCGTTGGATGCGGTGATGACGATGATGGGCGGCCAAGCAAACTTACATTTGGCCAAGTCCCATCAGAAGATGCAGTTGGCTTAGAGACTGCCTACTCAACAACGACCCAAATTCTTATTGATAACGTTGAAGGGCTAGAAGAAATAGAAATGTTTGTAGCTACCGAGTACGCGGGAATTGCTGAAGGAGTTATTGCAGGAAGAATTGACATTGCTCAATTTGGGCCTTTCTCTTACGTAATCTCAACTAAGAACGGCGCCAACCTTGATGTAGCAGGAGCACTAACGCGGGCTAAGGGTGCAAATCCGGGTTATCGTAGCTACTTGGTAACTGGGAAAGATAGCGGAATTAACGAGATATCTGATCTCGCTGGCAAAACAGTATGTTTCGTAGACCCAGGATCAACTTCGGGATTCCTATTCCCATCAGAAGGCCTACTCTCAGCAGGTCTAGATCCAATGGAAGGATCTGCCGATCTCACTCCAATATTTGCAGGCGGGCATGACGCCTCAATTTTGAGCGTCCTAAACGGCGATTGTGACGCTGGTTTTGCTGCCGATGTCTTCCTAAAGAGTCAACCTGATGACGCTGGTCCAGGTATTTTGCAAAGTGGAGGAGACATTGACGGTATTCTTGACCGAGTAGATGGAGCTGATGTCAATCCTGAAAGCGCCTCTTTGGCAATTATATGGAAAACAGAGATTATTGCGGGCGCACCTATGGGGCTCAATACAGATACTATTCCAGCTGACATGATTGCAGAAATTACAACTGTGCTAGAAGAAAAAGTAAATCTTGATTATGCAATAGCTAACGGATACTGTTCGGGCACAGTCGAAGAGAATGACTGCAAGATAGGTTCAGGCGGTAGTGAATGGGGATACGTAGATGTAGGAGGCGACTCTTATTATGACGGTGTTCGCCAAGTCTGCGAAGTAACCGGCGCTACGAAGTGCCAATAAGGCGAACTGAAGAAATATTTAGGTCATAAACAGAATATGTTCATGGCATGAAACAAGACAATATAGTTACCCCCGACGCTGGCAGCGGCAATGGTCCAGCGTCGGGGGGAAATGCAGTTGAAGTAAAAGACCTTGTAAAAACTTTTGACAATGGCAATGTCAGGGCTCTCGACGGGGTCTCGATATCTGTGCCTGTAGGGCAATTACTCGTAATTATCGGGCTTTCTGGCTCGGGAAAATCAACGTTGCTGCGTCATCTCAACGGACTGCATTTACCGACCGAAGGGTCAGTTGAGGTCTTGGGTAATATCATCCCAAATTTGAAACGACCAGAACTTCGATCTCTTCGGCGTGACATCGGTTTCGTTTTCCAGCAATTCAATATTGTTGGGAGGCTCACCTGCATAGAAAATGTGCTTAGCGGTGCTTTGGGAAGAATTCGAGGGCCAAGGATCGGAGCAATGATGTATCCAAAGTCGCTACGGGTAGAAGCATTTGAACAACTCGAACGCGTTGGATTAGCAGACCGGGCATGGCAAAGAACAGATACCCTTTCGGGAGGGCAGCAACAACGAGTAGCTATTGCACGTAGTTTGATGCAGAAACCCAAAATAGTTCTCGCTGACGAACCAGTTGCCTCTCTCGATCCTGAAATTTCAGGTCAGGTAATGGAATTACTTGTCCAATGCTGCATAGAAGACGGGATAACGGTTCTCTGTAGTCTGCACCAAGTAGACCTGGCCTTAGGATGGGCAGACCGACTCATTGGATTGCGTGATGGGAAAGTCGTTTTGGATTCACTGGTCAAAGATTTGGATCAAGATGAAGTCATGGGTGTCTATCGTGAATTAGATCCGACTGGTGAAAAGGAAAATGAATATAGCGTCTCTGAGACGGATCCCTCTTCCCAATGAGTGGGGTAAATAATCGCGAACAAGTCAGTGAGCAGGTCGATAAACAAAAAGAATCTGGATCACCAGATCAGATATCGCGACCATGGAATCTACGACGAGTCCAGATTTGGAGTTTCGTAGGCTTTCTTCTCGTTGCTTTCGCTTGGTCTGTTAGACGAGTCGACCTTTCGTTTAGCGGCATTATAGAAATAGTTGAAGGGTGGCCAGCAACATGGAGCCTTCTTAAAAGGATGGTCCCTCCTTCTTTACCTAGCGAAGATATTGACCTCATAATATCGTTGTCTCTTGATACATTTTTTATGGCGTTCGCTGGTACGGCGGTTGGATTAGTTCTCGGTATACCGCTCGGTCTTCTATCTGCCCGTAACGTTATGCCATGGGCTTCTGTACGGGCACTCTCGCGAGCAATTATCGTATTTTCGCGCGCTATCCCAGCTTTAGTATTTGCAATATTTTTCGTCAGAATTTATGGAATCGGTGTACTTCCCGGCATCTTAGCCATCGGGATTCATTCGATTGGAATGATCGGAAAACTTACAGCAGATGCTGCTGAAGATATTGATATTGGACCTCGAGAAGGTGTGACTTCTACTGGTGCTGGACCTATGCAGGACTTAGCTACTGGCGTTTGGAGTCAGATGGTTCCGACAGTAATAACAATTTCCCTTTACCGTTTAGAAATAGATTTTCGCTCTGCTCCGATTCTTGGATGGGTAGGTGCCGGAGGAATAGGAGTCTTGCTGCGCTCATATCAAGGCGGACTTCGGTACCAAGAAATGCTTGGAATCACACTTTTGATTGTGGTGCTTGTAATCCTCTTGGAAGCCCTCTGTGCAGTAACCCGTAATGCACTATTGGGGACCACAGAACGACTGCCAAAAAATTTAAAAACTAAATCAATATTTGCTAGCTTCGTCAGCCCCGGGCAAAAAATAGCTGATTTGATTATTAATAGGTCTGGTAGGAAAAAAACTCAAGGAGAACAATCAACTGAGAGTCGCTTAACTGCGCCTTGGACTGTAGAGCGTATAAAGGTCAATACGGTCAGCACGATATTTTCGGTACTTCTGGTGCTCTCATTTATTATTCCAGATATTGGCGCTAAAGAAATTCTCACCGATAGTGGAAATATTCCTGAAATGCTTAGAAGACTTACCCCAGATAATTGGTCTTGGTGGAGTAGTCGCATTCTAAGTGACCTAATTGACACAGTTGGTATAGGAATGGCGGCGACAGGGCTTGCGTTGCTATTTGCAATTCCTTTCTCGTTCTTGGCTGCAAGCAACACGGCTCCTGGCCGTTTCGTGTACTTATGTTCTCGCCTTTTCATGCTTGTAGTACGTTGCGTCCCGGAATTAGTTGTTGCAGTTATCTTTGTAGCTGCAATTGGTCCTGGGCCTAGAGCTGGGACACTTGCGTTATCTATAGGAATGTTTGGATTTGTCACAAAACTTTTCGCTGACGCCATAGAAGAAGCTAGGCAGGGCATACGTGACGGAGTAGTTTCAACTGGATCAACCCGTTTGCAGGAATCAACTACGGCAGTTTTGCCTCAAGTTGTTACTTCTATGATAAGTAACTCCATGTACCTACTCGACGTCGCAATCAGAAGCTCAACCGTTGTCGGGATTGTCGGCGGTGGTGGGATAGGGTTCCTCGTTGTTAACTCTGCTAGACAACTTCAGTGGGACACCTTAGGTGGAATCATCTTCTGCATATTTGTAATTGTCTACGCCATTGAGCTTCTCGCAACCTGGGTTAGAAGAAAAGTGGAGTAATGATTACAAAATCCAGATACCTTCCTCTCCCTTTTCTCTTAACTATCCGAAAGGATTTTAATAAATGCGTATTCTTGTAACAAATGATGATGGGTTCGATTCGCCAGGTCTCCATGCTTTAGCAAAAGCATTAAAACCATTGGGTGAAGTAGTAGTTGCAGCTCCAGATAGGGAATACTCCGGAGCTTCTTCAAGTGTTGGGCCAATACCGCTCACAACTGAAAAATATAAGGTTGAAATTGATGGGATTGATGAAGCATGGGCTGTATTAGGCCCTCCTGGATTAATAGTTTTTTTAGCAAGCATGGGTGGGTTTGGCGCCCCATTCGATCTCGTTGTTTCTGGTATCAATCCTGGAGCTAACGTAGGGAATCCTGTGTACCTTTCGGGGACAATTGGTGCTGCGTTCTTGGCGAGGATGAATGGGATAACTGGAATAGCTATAAGCCAGGAATCGGTAAGTTCATTAGTTGAAACATTTTCAGCTCATGAAACTAGTGAGCAGAAATGGGAAACTGCAGCTCAAATAGCTGCCCTTGTCGTGTCAAACCTTCAAGAAACACCATTGCCAGAACCCAGCGTCTTAAATATCAATGTACCAAATGCAGAGATTTCTCAGATCAAGGGTTGGGTGCGGGCAAAAATTGGAGATACATTCGCAACCCAACGCTCACTAACTATAGAACCATCGTCAGAGAAAAAGGACTCTTATAAATTAATCATGGGCAACGGTGAAAGAGTCTCGCACCTTCCTATAGAGATAGATACTGGGGCAGTAGCAAACGGTTATATTTCTGTAACGTGGGTCAGTAAATTATCGCTAGAAGAAGCCCCTTTCGGGGAAAGCGTAGAAGCATCATTAGACGCTCATTTCCTTCGAAAAGAAAATTAAAAAACAAAAGCACAGCTCAGATACATAAATATTTATGGGTGCTAAAAGCTATGTGTTCCACATTTATAGAATTTATAACAGCTACCCGATGAAACGGGAATACGTGACATCAAATGAACTCTCAAAGTACTCTGACCCCTGAACAAACATATCTTGGTACGTTTCGTCAGTACTCCAGTTCTCTACCATTCCTCTGAGTTCTTGAAGAGAATCTGCGTAGTTAACAAATATAATCTCATACTGGTCACCAGTCACTGGAGCAACAAGGCCAGCTTCAGTTCCAGATAATTCTGAAATGTGATCTGCCAACTTCATTATCAACTCAAGTCCCTCTTGAAAGTGAGTACTTTTGATTCGACCTCTGTGCATTTGGGCAAAGGCTTTTCTCTCGCCAGGTTGACGAATAACTTGTCCTATTTGATCTTGGGCTTCGCTGATAAATGATGAGAACATATTCATCTTTCCCGTTAATTCAGGATCAGTCATGTAACTTTCAATAAATGATTGATAGTCAGATAGCGCTGGCCAAAATCCTGTTACCCAAAGTTTGTTTGGATTCCCGCCAA
The DNA here is from genome assembly GCA_902529525.1 of Actinomycetota bacterium. Classification (GTDB taxonomy): domain Bacteria; phylum Actinomycetota; class Acidimicrobiia; order Acidimicrobiales; family UBA8592; genus UBA8592. Next base: position 52,214 of record CABZWT010000001.1, on the reverse strand, counting down.
TCTCGGTGGAAGCAGCCATAGCAGATCCAAATCTTTGGTTCATTTCCTGAACTAGTTGCGTTCCAGAAGCAATGGTGTCCTGAAGACGGCCTGGTAATGGGGTTATTTCCCTCGCAGTAATATACATTCTCTTCTCCTTTTGTTTTTTTGACACACAAAAAGGGCGAGCTATACCGAGGAGTCGAAACTCCACGTATTGTCGACCTCACATACAATGTAAAAATAACTTAGCGAGTCATGGTTGTTAAAGAAAATCAAAGAGATAATTCTTTGCTGCCGTTACCTAAGAGATCTATCTAATCGTTTTTGGCCATGCTATTCGAACCGGAACTCCTTCAGAGTACATAACATGAGGAGTTCCTTCAGGTCTTGGAAGCCCAGCAGTAGTTACAAGAGTGTCATCAAGGTGGAGAAGGTTAGCGTTATGAAGTTGCCAAGGTGGGTGATGCACTTGTCCCCATAGGAACTTATTTCGTTTTGATTTGGCTATAAGCCCCCACCTCGCTGTTAGAAAACGCTCAAGGTCACCGTCTATTGGCTTATCCGTTTCTACAACAATTGATGACTCTGCGCTAGGCCTAGGCCATGTTCTTGCAACGGTCGTAGTAACGAAATTTCCTACTTTTTTGTGGCTTACACTCCCGTAACAATATGGAATTTCGTATACAGTCCTTGCTATTAGTGTTGGCAGCGCTTTGTTTATATCCAATGAAAAGAACCAAACTCCTGAATAATCGCCGCACCTTACATATGTGCGCACATTTACCTCAGGGAATGATCCGACATACGGAAGCGGATGAAGTCCAGGAAACCCGAGGTCATTCATGTGGAATGGAATTAGTCCTACCCAAGCTGATCCATCAAACTGTTCAACTTCTACTCCTTTGGGTAATAGGGCCTGCACGATTTCTGCGGGGTATCTCCAATGAAGAAAAACAAGGTCAGTCCAATGCTGAACCATTACTGCTGTTTTCACTTCGTTTTCAGCTTTATTAGGGTAGTCATTTGACATAATTCTCTATGATATAAAGCCCCATCTGCGATAGCAGCCCAAACTAAATTGTTTCCTTTAGTGCCGTGACAAACGTGACATTTTGGGTGTGTGAGTGTTGTCACATTGCTTTACTGAGGGTTGACTATCGCTTAGTTATGTAATGCCCCCCTTAAGCAAGCCCCCTCTTTGTGAGGGGGTTTTCTCTTTTTGTTACATGTGTGGGGGTGCTAGAGGGCTTATGCCCGAGTTCTTTAGAACAAACAGACTATATACAATACCTGTATGGTGCATTTAGATTCTGATGTTGAGTTGAGTGGATATTGGCCTTCGCCTTGGCCTGCTGAGTCAGGGGGTCCGAGAAGACAAAAGGTCGCAGCTTCACCTGGTTTGAACCTTACGCAAGGAGAGTCACTTGACTCAACAATTAGAGAAACAGGTGGTTGGGCAGTGATGACTGTTCAGCGAAATCCAGGAGAACTTTATCTTCTCTGTGGCGGAGGTTTACTTCCCGGAGAGTTTCCCCCTCATTTCAGAAAGTCTTCCTCACATGGATGGGTAGAGCGAATAGATCCCATAAGCCTTGAAACACTCAACCGATCGAAGGACCTACCGAGTGGGGGATGGCTTTGGTGCGGAGCTATCGTCGCTCATCAAAATGGTGACCTATACGCAGTCAACGGAAGATACATCTTCCGCTTTGACACTCAATGTAACGTCATTGCTGAGAGAGAACTTCCTTTTGATGGTCCTTTCAACGGATTGGTGATTATGTCTGACGGAAATCTAGTTACCAGAAACCTCGGATTCCGAGAAGATGACTCTGCATGTTTTTTAATTATCGATCCAGAAAATTTAAATATTTTGGGCGATCCAGTTCTTCTCGATAGACGTTGTATGGGTCGCTTCTCATCTGACAGATCAGAGGATGGAGAATTTATATACACAACTACAGAAAAAGACATTATTCGTTTGAATTACATGAATTCTAATTTAGTTGTTGACTCATGGAAAAGGTCATACGAAATCATTGGGGAAGCACAATCTGATGCATGGGATACGACCATTGGTGACAACAGGATCTGGATGATGGACATGGGACGTCCTCCGGGATGGATGAGACCAGGAAAAGCAGAACAACGAGCCTTTGGTTTTAGCCTTACAGACGAGACTGAAAATCTTGTTTTTGCAACCCATAGATCTCCTTTTGCTTGGAATCCAGGACCTCCGCTTTTTGACCCGAGTCGAAAAATACTTGTTCATTATGATTCTTTCAACGGAGGGGTTGTCGGTCATCACTGTCCCACTGGAGGGGAGGCTGAGCAAATTTGGAGGATTGAAGCTCACAATTATCTCCAAATGATGGTTTTCAAAGATACCGGAGAGTTAATTATTGAAGACGCTGAACTTCCCCCCCATTTCGGTGGCGAGAGAATAAAAGCAGAAGCAGTCGTCGTAAATATTGAGACAGGAGAAGAGATTTCACGCGTTGCTTCTGGAGCACCATCACTCGGAATGTTCAGTACTCCAGGTTTCTCGAGAGACTTTTATGTAGCTTCACTTTTGGGAACGCTAGCTCGAGTTTATATTCAGGGATAAGATCTCTGGAGTTCGACTAACTCCCTCAATAGATGCGTTTAGTTTAGGGCAGAACAGGTTTTGTTACATGTGTGGGGGTGCTAGAGGCGCTAGAGGCCTTGTGTTTACAGGAGTTTGAGAATGCATCTTTGGACCTCTCCCGAAGAAACTGACATGATAAGCAAATGGTTCATTTCTCAAACTATTTAGATGACCTCACAATGTCCAAACTCAACGCGCTTCTTACAGAAGGGAAGCTATTTCAGTTCGCCGACTTGGAAAAGGAGACCCGGCTAGAGGGAATTAATTCTGGTGTATACACAATTTGGATGCACGATGGAGAACTATTTCTCTACGCAGGTATGAGTGGCAAAGCTATGGCCCAAAGACTTAAATCACATAACAGCGGAATGCGAAGCGATAGTAACTTCTGTACTTATGTAGCAGATCGATTCATCTTAAAAGGTCTAACAGATGAACAAATAAGTCAGATAGCTGAAGGGCGACTATCTATGGATAATCTAATCAGGGACTTCATTCGTCAGAACTGTAGCTATCGAGTCATACCCACTGATACTGAAGAAGAAGCTAAAAGAATAGAAGATGAAATACGATGGGGAGATAATGAGCATATGCCTCCTTTCCTTAATCCGAGGAGGAAAAGGTCTCCTTTGTTAAGAGCTTGGATAAATGGAGATCAGAAAAGAAGACTGAATTTAGGGTCAACCAATTAAGGACATGAAGTAGTCTCCGCTTTCTATCCCGATGTGGAAGAGAATGTGAGTATCACCAAGATCATTAACTGGGGGGTTAGCTGGCATGGGCGCAACCTTCAAAGTTTCAATATCAAGAGCCTGCGCAATATTGATAGCTTCGAGTCTGTAGCCTTCCGTGTAGTAGACGCATGTGGTTTCAGCGGGTTCTACTTTTTCTACTAAGGGCGAGACGTTGTAGCCCTGCGAGCTAAGGATAAGTTCTTTCGCTATATCCCCAACTGAGTACGTTTCTTCTTCAAGGACGAAAGTAAGGTCTGAACTATCAACAATCAAAACACTCACATCAACTGGAGATCGAAGAGTGCTAGCTAGTTCTTCTGGTCGTGGATCAACCGCATTCCCTCCAACACCGCAGGAAGAATCATCAGTTATATTTTCTGGTGTTTCTTCAACGGTGGGTTCTGGTTCAGAGGCGGGAGCTACAACTTGTGTTGTTCCACCGCAGGCTACGAGACAGCCCATAAGAACAGCGACAGTGATGATGCTTGTAGCGACCCCTTTAACCATGAGTTTTAGTTTAGGGCAGATCAGGTTTGTGTCTTATTAGGAGGTTACAAAAGTTGCATTTATTATGGCTAAATGTCGAGTGATCCTCCAAATCCAACCAATCACATATCCATTGGCATTGGAGAGGTAATTAGCTATCCGACGATGTTATCTGAAGAGAATACTGGATCGTTGGCGAAAGGCATGCACTATAGGCTTAACCCAAACCACAGCGTTTTCCTAATGAGCGTAAGATCGGGAGCTCCGTACGATGATGAGATACGAGATGAGGGGCGAATAGTTATATATGAAGGCCACAATGTGCGGACCAACGATGAGAATCCTATTCCGCAAATCGTGGATCAAACTTTGGAAAGACCCAATGGAAACCTTAATCAAAACGGTCTTTTCTATAAAGCTGCAATGGGTTACAAGGAAGGACAAAGGCCATCCGAGAAGGTAAGAATTTATCAAAAAATAAAGAAAGGGATATGGGTTTATGCTGGGATCTTTAAACTTGTGGACTCATGGCCTGAACAAAGTAAAGGCCGAATAGTCTACAAATTTGAATTGCATCAATTAACCGATGAAGAACTTGAGAATTTGGAAATCCTCACTCCAGGAAAATTCAGAAGAAAAGATGGGGATTTAGCCCACACAAGATTTATTCCTACTTCAGTCCGGTTAGAAGTTTGGCAACGAGACAAAGGAAAGTGTGTTAAGTGCAAGTCTGAGGACAATTTGCACTTCGACCATCTACTTCCTTTCTCGAAAGGCGGAACATCACTTCTAGCTGAAAACATTCAGTTGCTTTGTGCGAGGCACAACCTCCAAAAATCAGACAAGATTGAATAGAAATAAAGCCCCATAAACAAAGGCCACTAGGGTCCTCTAGGGTCCCACACATATAACCACTAAACCAAAACAACGCTCAGACACATAACATAACTAGTTATAGGGGGTGGCACGGCACATCCCCCCACTATCAGCGCTACATAATGCTGTTAAAGGTGTGGTTAGGGGTTGTGTTAAACACTGTAAGACCTACCCCTGTAGGGTTTATTTCTTTTCTCACTTGACCCCACAGTGACCCGAACAGTATTTATGACTACCCCTACTCTAAGAATCAAAGAAGAATAACTCTCTGAACAGGGACTTTAAGTGTGGAGCTGGCGGGAATCGAACCCGCGACCCCCTGCTTGCAAAGCAGGTGCTCTAGCCAACTGAGCTACAGCCCCGAAGCCGTTATCTTATCCGTAGTTCTAGAAATTAACGCGCTTTAAGAAACCACCATCAACTGTAAGGTTCACTCCGTTGATGTGTTTAGCAGCATCACCGGAGAGGAAAGCCACCGCATTTGCGACATCTTCTGGGAGTCCTAGGTCACCTTGAGGGTGAGTTTTTTGAGTTGCTTCATAGAACTCTGGCATCCCTTGTTTGATACCGTCCCAGTCTCCTCCCTCGACCATAATTGGGCCTGGAGAAACGACGTTACAACGGATTCCTTGTGCGCCGAGTACTTGAGCCTGGCCTAGGGTCCAGTTAGTTACTGCTGCTTTAAAAGCACTGTAGCTTCCGGACCCAGATGCAAAGTGTTCAGCTGTTGCCGTGGTACCGATGCTAATTAATGATCCCCCGCCATCAGCGAGCGCTTCCTGGGCTGCTCCTACTCCGCCGACAAGAGACATAAGGTCAATGTTGAAGTTGTTGATCCATCCTTCAAGTTTTCTCTGAGGTTTACCTGACGTGTTGTGCACGTAGATATCGATGCCGCCAAGCTGCTCACTTGATGAATTGATCCATCCGCTAAGCGAATCAAGGTCGCCAGCGTCAACAGCTGATCCATATACTTCGCCTTGGCTGCTTAGCTCTGCGACTGCTGCTTCAACTCCCTCAGCGTCTCTGGCGCATATAGCGACCGACGCGCCTTCTGCTAGTAAAGTTTCTGCTATTGCTCGACCGAGCCCTTTCGTGGCTCCGGTGACAAGAGCTTTTTTTCCTGCAAGTCCTAAATCCATTTCATATCCTCTCTATGGGAATTGTAGAAATGTAGCGCACGATCTATGAATTGTCCTATCCGAAGAAGGGAAACCCTTCTACATGTAGTTTTTTATAACGCGATGCCATTTATTCGCTGGTAAGTCAGGGTGAAGGATGGCGAGCATCGTGCAGTATTTACTTATCCGTTGCGGTCGTAATCCATGCTCCCATAGCCATACATCGAACGGGCTCGGCTGGACCGAGGATTTCGTTTCTAAAATACAGTACTGGAAGGCAACACTTTGATTCTCCCAATCTGTGCAGAGTAAATACTCGTCACACGTCATGCGGGTAGAGGTATCGTGATCGACAATCGTTGTTCGCTGGTACTGTGACGTGAGGGTCGGACGGAGATTCTCGGAGCTTTCAGGACTCTTTGTCGCGTCTTCAATGAACGTTTTTCCTGATTCGGTTAGCTCATAGAGGCTGTCGGCATCATATGGGGTTCGGATCTTGACTGTTTTTCCTCGGCCGTCTTTCATTTTGACTTCAAGCATTGCGATTCCTGTCGAATGGTAGAAGCGGGTTCTCGCTTTAAAGCGTGGCCTTCTTTTGTAAGCAGCGTCTTTATAGAGCTCGAGGTCTGGAGTATCGAAATAAACGGATTGATACCCCATGCTTCTTTTTTCATTGACGCTGAGGACCTGGCCGTTGATGTTTATTGTCCTGAGTAATGCATTGCAAAGTTCACTTGTGACGACGTATTTTCTATCGACTCGAGTTTGGAGAGATGCAAAAGCGTTCATTTCTTCTAATGTGATCGATGAAAATCGTTGCGACGATAATTGTGATGGTTGTATGGGCGCAGATCCCATTTCAGTCATTAGATGACGTACCTGCATCACTTGTGTATCGCACATCTACAACAGTGCTGTTATTCACAAGATCAACTCTTTGAATTTGTAGTCGTCGGATCTTTCCGCCCAGCATTGTTTCAAGATCTGTCCGAAGCACAGCTTCGTCGGTGTATGCAGTATCGAGCCGCATGATTTGATGTCTGCTTCTCGAAAACAGTTGCGGATGGTCGCCGATAAAGAGGATGGCAATGATTGCTCCCATGAGAACTGGAGAAATCCACGAGTCAACATTTACCCCTCCGACAAGTCCAAGAGCTAGAGCGCAGAAGTAATACGCTATTTCTTGCTGACCTAATTCGTTCGACCTGAGTCGAATAATGGAAAGCACTCCGAAAAGGCCGAGGCCAAGACCGGCGCTTACTGCAGCATCGGCGAGAGTGAATGAAACGCCGAGAACTCCTACGTTGATGCCAAAGAGAGCGACGACCATATCCTTACGCCCATGCCGGGGGAAATATAGGCAAAAGACCATAATGAGAATCGCTATCCCATTAAAGAGTACTAATAATCCGTCAGACATTGCTTCTCCATTCCCCTACAGGTAAGTGTACTTGGTAGATTTTTTTAAAGATCAATCGTTTTTCGCTCGAGCATATTCGAGATCCTCTTTGAACCTCTCTAATGCTCTTCTCCATTCCTCTACCGATGGTTGATCATCGTGAACTACATCAGCTTGAGCGACAGAGCTTTCAATTTGGGCCGCCCACGTATCAAGAAGGTTCTCTACTGTTTCCTTGGAAAATGGGCCTTCTATGAAGGCATCCATCAGTTGCTGATGTTCGCTTTCAAAACTTGCCCATGTTCCAATAATTTTGTCGCACGCTGCAGAAAGCTGGGCCAAACCCCACCCTCCGTAGACGAAGGGTTTACAGTCATTAGTTTTCTCTCCCCAGCCATCTTTTATCGGAATAACTGGATTTCCTTCGTTCTTGATCACTTCGAAGGCATTATCAAGATCCCATGGAATAAGGTGCATTGTTTTTGCCGTGGGGTCCTCATACCAGTAAAAATTATGCGGATTACATGCTTCATTAGGAATGTTGCCTTCACCGCCACGGCCCAATGCGCCGCTTCCTCCCCCGAAACAGTACCAGTGAAAAACACCGTCATCGTTTCTGATAGTTCTATCCACAACGGCGTAAGCAAGCACCTCATCCACGTCCATCCATTCCTGCACTATCTGCATCCGCTCGTCAGCGGTTGCACTACCCATAGCACTTGCAAAGGACCGGATAATTTCAAATGAGGGGTTCTCGTCTTCGTTTGTTTTTAACGCATATGCATACTCGCCATCGCCTCGGGGTTCGCCATTGGATCGGATAGGCCAGATCTCCTTGTAGAGGTTTCCTGTTCCATCTTCGAAATTCTCTCTAGTGAATCTGCCATCTATCTGTTCTGTGAGAGAAAAGATTCCGTTGTATTCGCCGTTAATGAATAGTCGGGCGTGAACAGATCTGGGTGCTGGAACTCCCATTTCTCGAAAGAGCCAATACCCGAGGCGCTCATGCATTTTCGTTGGGTCAAGATTCTGTGAATGAAATTGAAGTTTCTTCAATCCGTAAAATGTATCGTCGGTGTCTTCCCAATTGATCTTTACTTTCATGGAAAGCTTGGTGCACGTCTTTTCACCTTCAGCTTCGAAGAAATCGCCAGAGACACAACCCACCCATGCGCCGACGGAACCCTTGTATCGGATACCAACAGGTCCAATTTCTTTGCCCTCAAATGTCATCGAACCTTCAACATATTCTTCTTTCCCGGGTTGTTTATCTATTAACGCTAGATCTTCTTCAGAGAGGGTTAGTTCAAATGTGTGGAGTGTATTTTGGTCGAAAATATACGAGGAGTCTCCTGTTGTATAGTCAGATTCTTCGTTGTCTTTAGGTTCATTGTCATCTGGTTCTGAATTTTCTTCAGGCGATGGTTCCGGCGTCGGTTCGGCTTGCCCTTCTGTCTCAGTAGTATTTGTTTGAGTTTCCACAGTGGCTTGATCTTCCTTTTCGCCTTCAGATGAAGAACAGGAAAGTCCGCCGGCAAGAAGACAGGTGGAGAGAAGAACGCCAAAAAGAGTACGTATAAACACATCGCTAGTATAACGAAAGCGAAACTTTATCCTTTGAGACAGCAGGAGTAGGTAAGCGTAAATGCAGGTTAGACATCTGTTGTAGTAAGTTGTGCTCGTGAATTTACGATCTCAATGGGCCGACGCTATTGATCAGGAACTGCCGCTTTCTGAGTATCCCCGACCTCAGCTGGTCCGTGAACAGTGGGTGAACTTGAATGGGAAATGGGATGCATGCGTGCATTCTCCAGAAAGAGAACCAGATTTTTCTGCTTCGATTCTTGTTCCATTTCCTCTCGGGTCAGCTTTGAGCGGGTTTGATCACGTACTCCAACCCGATGAGGTTCTGACGATGCGAACCTACTTCGAACATTCTCTCTCTGACGGGCCTGACCGTTTACGGCTCCATTTCGGAGGTGTTGACTGGGCGTGTGAAGTCTGGATTAACGATGTAGGCGTAGGGTCTCATACCGGTGGTTTCGACCCTTTTTATATAGACATAACTGATGCGTTGATTCCCGGTTCATCTCAGAAACTTGTCATTTCGATCACTGATCCGACTGATACAGGTAACCAGCCATTAGGAAAACAAACGCTTACGCCGTTCGCTATTCAATACACCGCAGTAGCTGGAATTTGGCAAACTGTGTGGCTGGAACCTGTCCCACAATCCTGTATTGAGCGCGTCTATACCGAAACAGCAATTGCTGCGGGCACTGTAACGGTTAATTATGACCTGTCGAAAGCCATATCTGGGACGCAAGTGAATGTTCGTGCGCTCGATGGTGAGACCGTAGTGAGTCAGGGTAGCGAACTGGTTGAGGGCGACTCCGGATCAGTGCTTCTATCTTTTGATGATCTCCATTTGTGGTGTCCAAGCGACCCGTTTTTGTACTCTCTTGAAATTGAAATAACCGATAGCACCGGTGATGTTCTAGATCGTGTTGAAAGCTATTTTGGCGCTAGAGAAGTCTCGTGCGAACCTGATGATTCTGGCCATATGCGCCTTCACCTCAATGGGTCTCCTATATTTCATTTGGGACTCCTTGACCAGGGGTGGTGGCCGGACGGCTTACTGACTGCACCAACTGATGAAGCCTTGAAATTTGATATTGAGGCTACGTTGGAGATGGGTTTTAATACTATACGTAAGCATGTGAAGGTTGAGCCGGCACGATGGTATTGGCACGCTGATCGTCTTGGTGTACTTGTTTGGCAGGATATGCCGAGCACTGTTTTTAATATGGTTGAGTTTGGAAAGCAACTTAAGAAAGGGGTCGAACCCGAGGAAATGGAGTGGGATTCGATTAGCCCCGGAAAGGATCCGGATGGATTTCGTTCGGAGCTCGATGCGATGCTCACTGCATTGCAACCTTTTGCGTCGATTGTGGCTTGGGTTCCATTTAACGAAGCGTGGGGTCAACACGATACAAATGAAACGTTGACCTATGTCATGCGTTTTGATCCAACACGCCTTGTTGATGGTCCGAGCGGATGGACTGATATGGGGTTAGGGCATATGCGTGACCACCATCTGTATCAAGGTGCTGAACAGTTACCGGAGCCAGAGTCTGGACGTGCCACGGTATATGGAGAATTTGGGGGAATTAGTTTGTACATTGACGGTCATTCAATGTTTGAAAAAGGGTGGGGGTATACGAAAACCGAATCGGTTGACGATTTTCTTACGTCGTATGAAGAGTTACTGACTGCAATTGGTTCCCTGATTCCCGAAGGGTTAGCAGGCGCTATTTACACCCAAACGACTGACGTTGAGTCAGAGATAAATGGTCTACTTACCTACGATCGTAAATACAAGTTGCAACCGGAGAAGGTCAGATTGATCCATCAGAAGATCCTGTAACTAAAAGATCTAGCTTTGTGCTGATTTATTTCATCGCATAGAATTTCTCTATGTCTGACAAGCAAGTTCGTTCAATGCTGGAAAAATTAGATGGATTTGCCTTTGATGAAGTTCCATGGACGACACCAAAACCGTTATCGGAGAGTCGTGTCGCTATTGTTACGACTGCAGGTTTAACCGTGGATGGAAACGCTGACTGGAATCCGGGGGATCAGGGGTTTAACCGCATTGCCCATGACGCTGATGAATTGACGCTCGCCCACTACAGCCCCAACTTTGATCGCACTGGTTGGATCATGGATAAGAATGTGGTGTTTCCAATTGACCGTCTGAATGAAATGGCTGCCGAAGGGGTCATCGGTTCTGTTGCAGAAACACATCTGTCATTTATGGGAGCGCAACCAGACCACACGCTTGAAACGATCCGCTTGGATACGGGACCAGCTGCCGCGGAACTTTTACATGAGGACAATGTCGACATCATCCTCCTGACTCCGGTCTGACCCCTATGTACGCGTACCGTGGGTACGTTGGCGTCAGTATTAGAACAGTCAGGCTTCGCCACGGTTGCTCTATCAAGCATCCGTGGACAAATTGAAACTACCTCACCACCTCGAGCACTTCATTGCGAATTTCCTTTAGGAAGACCTTTAGGGAAACCCAACGATGCGGACTTCCAACGCGAAGTCATAGAGCACGCCTTTGCTTTGCTGGATGAGACTTCAGGGCCCGTACTAGTAGATCACCCGATTGAAATAAAAGATGGTTCGGATTCACCGCTCTCCTGCGTCATTCCACCCTCTGATACCAGTGATCGAAGTCCCGCAGCTTCCGAAGCATTAGGTTTATTGCCAGCGTGGAAACGAACTCACAAAAAATATGGCCGTTCCACAGTTGGGAAAGTGATCAGTTCTAATCAGGTCCCCGACATGCTTGACCTGTTTACACGTATTGCCGACGGTGAAGATTGGAAAGAAGTAGGGCTTCCTGGTGACCCGACAAAGATCGCCGCCGATATCAGGAACTTTTACGAAGAGGCATCCATCTCACTGTCTGATTCTTCTCCATCTGCTCGAAGCGCAGAGTCTTGGTTCGTGAACGAAACGCAGGCTGGAGATGTAATCCAGAAATCGAGAATTAAAATGAAAGAATCTGGAACGAATTTCTATTTCTGGTACTACCTGTTACCTATGACGCAACATCACGAACCTAAAGACAGCTGACAATGCCTCGATCTATTTTCGTTCATGAAACTATCGATATCATCGGCCAAGGCCAATACGACTATATGGAAAAAGTCAATCGTGAACCAGCCCAGCATATGCCCGATATGACATCACTTCAGGGCACATTCTATGTGCTTGGCTTCGGAGGTGGTCGTTGGCCACAGGTAATTAACATATGGGATTGTGGCGAGGACGGCTGGGACGGCTGGGGGCGGAACTTAGATCGTCTAAACCTGAAAAGAAGAAAAGCTTTTTACGGTGATTGGTGGGATGAGGCAGCACAATGGCGTAGCGGGGGGTTTGATAGAGTCTGTGCAGGTATTCCTGCATCTCCTACAACTCAACAAATCAAGGAACGAGGGATTAAAGGATCACTATTTGTGAATGAGGTGATCTCAGTTAACACTGGGTCACAAATTGACTATCTTAATCTTGTAGTGAAAGAACGAGCTCCGATGATGGAAGACCATGGGATTACAGCTACAGGACTGTGGGAAGTTATAAATAATAACCATGAGGTCATCATGATCTGGGCCACGACAGTTGACGCTTGGGTCCAGTATCAAAAAAACCGTGATACAAGTCGCGGCCTTGACGATACCGGTGAAACCGATGAACGGTTAATTCAGTGGGACACTACCGCCGCTGGCATAACGGTGGGTGGCGATACCCACATCATGACTCCGCTTCCTGGTACCGTCTATGGTCCTGACGATTGGGAAGAAGCTGATCTTACTTCCTGGTTATCTAAAAATGCGCCCGAGGCATACCGGTCTCAACGCCCAACTGGAAACCTTACTCATGACGAAAGTGAAGGAAACTAATAATGGAATTGTCAACAATGACCTATGAAGTGAAAGACAATGTCGGATACATACATTTCTCCCGACCAGAAGGAGCGAACGCTGTAAACCCCGCTTTCTGTAGGGATTTAAAGAACGTGATGCTTGAAATTGAATCCGATGATGACGTTCGCTCTGTTGCAGTAACCGCAGAAGGTAAGGTCTTCTGCGCCGGAGGTGATCTCAAGGAATTTAATGCTGCGGGACCGGACCTTCCAGAAGTAGTTGCAGCAATGCTTGAAGACCTCCATGACGCTATTTACAAAATGAATGAAATACCGAAGCCTTTCGTTGCAGGAGTTCAAGGTGCTGCTGGAGGTGCCGGGATGTCGTTAGTGAGCGCTTTTGACCTTGTCGTCTCTGGAGAATCAGCGAAGTTCACCATGGCATACACAAAGGTGGGGCTCACTCCAGATGGAACATCAAGTTACTTTCTAGCCCGCCATGTTGGCCTACGTCGGATGCTTGATCTGACATTAACGAATCGTGTGCTTTCAGCCTCTGAAGCTGAAACGTGGGGGCTAGTAAACCGGGTTGTCGCTGATGAAGACATCGCTTCGGCGGCAACGGCATTAGCGCAGGACTTGGCTTCTGGCGCTCCTAATGCTGCCGGTGTAGCGAAGACCGTTATCTACCGCGGGTACGAAAGCGCTTTAGAAGACGCTGGTGACTTTGAGGCACAAAACATTGTTCGGGCCGCTGGAACTAATGACGGCCAAGAGGGAATTGCAGCTTTTGTTGAACGCCGCGACCCAAAGTGGACTGGAACCTGATTAACTTTTCGCTAGTTCGTAATCTTCTAGTTTTGGCGTTTCCATTTCTGCCCGAAATCTAGAAAACGGGAACGGCCATGCGAACGGGACACCATTGTTATCTAAATACCAGCTGTTACATCCTGTTGCCCAGACGGTCCCTTTTGCAGCTTCATACCGTTCAGCATCAAAGCGTTGATACGCTTCCTGACTTATTACAGCTAAATTCAGATCGCCTTGGTTAACGTGATCAACGACTTTTAAGACATAATCGAATTGCATTTCAGCTGTCTGAATAAGAGAAAAATTCCCAACTGGGCTATTCGGGCCGTTCAGCATAAAGAAATTCGGGAATTCTGGAACAGCGATGGAGAGATACGCTGAAGGCCAATCTTCCCACACCTCATCAAGGACGATGCCATTTCTTCCTGTGATATTCATTGGCCTCATGAACGCGTCAACATGGAAACCCGTAGCAAGAACAAGGACATCAAGTTCATGCAATTCTCCACCGGCACGAACCCCGTTTGCTTCTACACGTTCAATATCGGCTGTCACAATATCGACGTTGGGTCGTTGCACAGCATCATAGAAATTATGCGAAACAACGAGTCTCTTACAGGCCGCCTTGTATGTCGGCCGAAGTTTTTCTTTCAATTCAGGATCGTTGACTGTTTCAAGAGCCTCAAGACACCGATTTTGTATATCATCAATTAGCTCTGAGTCTCCATCAATAACGGAAGTAGCAAATCCATCATTAAACGCCGTAGACATTTCCGTATGGAGATTTTGTAATAGGTCAGCGTCGGTTCGAAATGCTTCTTTTTCTTCTTCCGTGTACACAACGCGCTCGTTCGGAACAATCCATTGGGCAGTGCGCTGAAACACACTGAGTTTTTCAACGTCAGGAGCGACCGCAGCTGTAATTTGCACGCCACTCGACCCAGTCCCGATAAGACCTACTTTTTTGCCTTCAATAGAGACATCGTGATCCCAGCGGGCAGTGTGAAACATTGGCCCTTCAAAATCATCTAAACCGTCAATGTTTGGATACTTGGGGTGATGAAGTATCCCAGTGGCAGCAATAACCCACCGAAAATGTTCGACATTTCCCTTTTCTGTTTCGATCTCCCATATGTCACCCAGCCAACTGCAGCGGGTTACCGCCTCGTTGAATCGGATATGGGGATCTACCCCGTAACGTTTAGAAACCTTTTCGAAGTACTCCTGTACTTCTGCCCCTGGCGACGTGAATTCACTCCAATCAGGGTTCAATTCAAAAGAATAACTATAAATATGAGATGGAACATCACATGCAATACCCGGATACGTATTTTCTCTCCAGGTTCCACCTACCCTGTCAGCTTTTTCAAAGATTTGAAATGGATATCCGGCTTCCATAAGTTTGATACCCGCTAAGACTCCGGACATGCCGGCCCCAATCACTGCAAAGGTATTATCGTTTCCAGACCTGCTTGTCATAGGTGTTTAGCGTAGCCGGTTTTCTGTCCGTGCCTTAATTCCGGGGTGCGTCGCTGAAAGGAAGATGCCTATCGCTAGATGGTTCTTATTGCGATTTATGAGGCACGGTTTGCTCTTTTCGGTAAAACTACAGATATCGCAATGATAGGAGTGACATGTCTGGGCAGTTAGAAAATAGAGTCGCGATCATTACAGGAGCTGGAGAGGGAATAGGAAGAGGTATTGCTACCGCCTTTATTAAGCAAGGGGCAAAGGTTGTGATTGCTGAAATCGATACAGATCTTGGTATCGCTGCAGAAAAAGAATTAGGTCATAACGCCCTTTTCGTCCAAACAGATGTTTCGATAAAAAGCGACAATGAGCGAATGATTACTGCTGCGGTTGACCAGTGGGGGACGCTCGATATTTTGGTGAATAATGCGTGGGGTGGTGGTTTAATTTCTCGTGTTGAATCGAAATCTCCCAAGTTGATGGAGCGAAGTCTCAACGTTGGATTCCTCGGGCCACTATGGGCGATGGTTGCCGCTCATCCCATCATGAAAGAAAAAGGATATGGAAGAATTGTGAATCTGTGTTCGTTGAACGGGGTGAACGCCCATATGGGGACAGTTGAATACAACTCAGCAAAGGAAGCTTTACGTAGTGCGACTAGAACCGCAGCTAGAGAGTGGGCTCCATTGGGAATCACAGCAAATATTATTTGCCCAGCGGCAAAATCTGCTTCGTTCTTTAGGGTTATGGATGAATTTCCCGAACTTATCGCTGCCGCAGATGCTGCAAACCCCATGGGAAGAATGGGTGATTGTGAAGAAGATATCGGACCTGTGGCTGTTTTCTTAGCAAGTGAGGGATCGAGTTATGTCACGGGCAATACATTATTTGTTGATGGGGGGTCCCATATCAATGGATCTTCATGGGCACCAGATTTGGGAGATTAGTCAAAGGCCTTCTTGATTGACTCAAAGGGGTTTTTCTTTGCTTCTTTAACTGATTCCTGATATGCCGCTAGAGCTTGAAGTTCTTGGGCGGCACGTATAGCTGTCCGTCCGCCCAGCACTTCAAAGGATCGATGGACTGAGCGTTTATTTACTTGCTGGAGGTCTGATGGCACACGAGCGACAGTTTTAGCCATCGTTAAAACTTCGTCTTCTAAGCGGTCAGCCGGGTATGCCCGATTTGCGAAACCTACCTGGACTGCGTCTTCAGCCGAATAGGTATTGCCGGTTAACATCATTTCCATCGAAGCGCGCAGTCCAAGAAGAGGCGTATGGAACTGCCAGTCAGGAGTGCTCATCACACGAACAACCGGATATCCAATAGTTGCATTGTCAGCCATATAAATAAGGTCACATGCTGATGCAAGTTCTGTACCCCCTGCCATGGCATACCCGTGAATTTGGGCAATGACAGGCTTTGCAAGATCCCAGATACTGAACCAGCTGTCGGTAGCTTGACGAGTCCATTGCCCATCTCCTGGAGCACTGTAGATGGGGGCATCCTCCATTAATCCTCCACTGGTAAGGTCGTATCCGGATGAGAAACAATCTCCTGCTCCACAAATAATTGTCACTCGAACTTCTTCATCGACGTCGTGGGATTGCAGGGCATGAAATATTTCTGTTCGCATTGGTGTACTAATTGCATTGCGTTTTTCCGGCCTGTTAAGCACGATCCTTCGCACAGCAGGTGCCGGTTTTTCAATAATGATATGTTCGTAATCTGACATGTCTTCTTTCTACCTTGTCTTCTTTGTGGGCGATACTCTTACTTGATCCTGTTCTTTTCTTCGAAGCGGAGTATCCATAGCATTGAGAGTGTCTTTTGTTCTTCTTTGTTTGTAGAACGATTACTCGTATTTCGCAAAACGTCAGGTGATGTGCCAAAGTATCCAAAGAAGAAAACCGTTGCATTGGAGAGAAAATGGGTGAACATCTGACACGTCCTGGAGAAACAAGTGGGTGGCCGAAATTGAAGGTCTCGTATCGAACTGACGCGGAAAAGATAGCGGCCCTGCTCCCGCCGGGGCTTGAACCAAGCGGAGATCCGATCGTACAGATTAACGTCTACTGCGTACCTATTCTGGCTGAACCAGAGTATGGGGTAAGCACCAAAATTGGAGCTTCATTTGATGGGATGGATGGATTATTTTGTGTAGGAATGGGGATCGATCAGGAAGCCGCCATTTTTATCAGCCAAGAGCTAAATGGTCAACCAAAATTTCCCTGCAATATTTCGTTTTATCGCATAGATGACTACGTCGAAGCTGTTTGTGAGCATCAGGGGTACACATTTATGGAATTCCGAGGGCATTCCAATGGAAATGTAGAGCCAAGTGGCGGAACCGTGGAAGAGAATGAATGGTGGATAAAGTCTTCTCGTCAGATCGGGGGAGCTGAGGGAGAGTATGATTTCCCACCGCATGTCGTTCGAGTGCATAGTGTAAGTGAACCTGTTGAGATTGAGGATTTAAATGGGGACCTTGTCCTTCGTGAAAGCCCATGGGACCCTTACACGGAGCTGCTACCTATGCGCGAGCAGGTTTCTGCCCAGCTCGTCAGATCTGCACATAAAAGTCGAGAAATTACCAACGCCGGCCCATTAGATCCAGAGGGCTTCTGGCCATATGCAGACACAATTGGAGGATCTCGTTGGCCAGGTGAGCGAGGCGGACCGAAGAACTGGCGACCCTAGGTCTTATTCTGGCCAGCCTGGAAGCAGTCCCCGTCGTTTAGTTTCCCGCTGAGCGTTTACGATAGTCCCTGCGTATTCGTCTCTAGCACGAGGGTCTTCGACGAGCCAAGCTACCGCTGCTCCTATTGCTTCTGGTGGCGCGCTGGGAAATGCGGTGTATTTTTTCTCTTTTCGTTTCGCTACTTGCCGCTCTGTAATGACATGCCCAGGGTCAATGTTGTAGGTGACAATACCTTCGTCTCCATGCTCGACCATAAGGAGAGGAGCTACACGTTCAAATGCTGATTTAGACATTGCATACCCCACTCCCCATCCACCTGAACCTATTTTCCCCGGAGGGTTTATGAATGCAGTAGCAGAAATCATATTGACGATTGTGGCCCCTCCTTGTTCAATAAACACTGGTAGGAGATGCCGTATTAGCCCTAATTGAGCGAAAACGTTGCCTTCAAATAGCTGTTTAAGATTCGTGTCGTCGAGTTCTTCTATCGTTAACATCGCCCCTGGGCCCTGATAGATGGCGTTATTGACAAGCACGTCTATACGGCCAAAGTGATCGATGGCTTCGTCAGCTGCATGAATAACGGAGTGTCGATCTAGTAGGTCCATTTGTATCGGATGGCCTTCTTGGCCAGCTGCACGTATTTGGTCAACAGTTGTGTCGAGTCCACCTGGGACAGGAGTTACTCCATCATCGAGGAATGCTGTGCCATCGATCATGGTTCGTGCCGAAACCGCTACGTCATATCCAGCTTGAGCTAATGCCACTGCGCATGCTCTACCTATTCCTCTGCTCGCTCCTGTTACAAAAGCGACTTTTCTTGTCTTCACCTTTTCTCCCTCTTGTTCAAACTCTAGGGTGAAGTTGTGTGGTTTTATAGCTAACACGACAAGAAAGATTTTTCGCACAGATTTGGAGTTCAACGTGACAACTTCTTTAGATTCTGACCTTTTCCTACCGGACCCTGAACCGAGCGAAATTTCATACACCATCATTTCTGTCGATGACCATGTCGTCGAACCACCGCACCTGTTCAGAGAATATATGCAACCCCAGTTACGAGACCTTGGCCCTCAGTTAGTTGAAACTGAACAAGGTCATCAAGTCTGGGAATTTGAAGGTAATACCTATAGTCAGGTTGGGATGAATGCGGTAGCTGGTCGCAAGCCTGAAACTGTATCGTTGGAACCTTTTCGCTTTGACCAAATGAGGCCTGGTTGTTACGACATTGATGCGCGAGTAAAAGATATGGATCTTGGCGGTATCTGGGCGATGCTTAATTTCCCATCCCAGATCACTGGTTTCTGTGGAACGGTGTTCGCTAAAGCCGCTAATCGAAAGGTAGGTATAGATGCTGTCAGGGCATGGAATGACTGGCTCTTTACCGAGTGGTATTCCAAATACCCTGATCGGGTGATTCCTGGTGGCATCACCTATCTCGGAGATAGTGAAGCAGCTGTTAGTGAAATCTACAGAAATGCGGAACGAGGATTTGTCTCTGTGACTCTTCCTGAAATGCCCCACCATATTGGCTTTCCAAATTTATGGGATAGAGAATTTTGGGATCCGATTATTGGTGCTTGTGCGGAAACAGAAACTGTTATTTCTCTTCATGTCGGAAGTTCAGGGGTTACCCCATTCACACCTGGAGCGCCGGCGTTACAAATAGGAGCTACCCTTTTCGGCCAGCTTTCTCTTGGCGCTTGTGCCCATTGGTTATGGAGTGAATATCCACTTCGTTTTCCTAATCTTAAAATCGCTATGTCGGAAGGTGGGATTGGATGGGTTGCCATGCTCATTGATCGACTAGAAAATATCATCGACCGGTCGGGTTATGGGTTGGGATGGGGTGAAAGACCCGCAGATATTCTGCGGCGAAACTTTTGGTTCTGCACTCTTGATGACCCATCAACAATAGACACTCGTGATGTGATTGGAGTGGAGAATATTTGTGTTGAGACAGATTACCCCCATGGTGATGGGACCTGGCCGAATACACAGAATGTGATCAGGGATGCATGGGGTCACATTCCCGTAGATGAACTTCGAATGATGTGTTGTGAAAATGCGGCCAAACTGTACCGGCATCCTTTACCAGACATTGTCCTTCCCGTTAAGTGAGACTTGAGAACCTGATGGCTGAAGAAACCATCGATTTATCCTCTCTATGAATTCTTAAACTGGGCTCCGATGTTTAAGGGAGTTACATCAAGCGGATGAAGAACGCCCGGTGGAGCTTCACAAACTGCTGGGATTGCATTAACGATTCGGTTTGCAGCGGTGCCGTTTCCTCCCCCCGCAGCGCCACGCTCACCGTGCTCTTCACCATGAACAGTAACTGAAATGCTCGGCTTCCCCGTTATCTCAACTTGATGAACTCCTTGACCGGACGAGGGGTATGGCCAGTCAGGAGCGCAATCATCATCGATTCGAGTTACATGTTCCATTACCAACATAGGTTTTCCATTCACAATGCCTTGAATTTCAAATCGTAAAGCCCCGATGGTTCCTTCATCAAAGTCCCCCATTCCCTCAACGGTTACGGTCTTTTCCAAAGCACGCTTCTCAACGTGAGTTCGGATTTCTTCAAGTTCAACTCCAAGCCCATCAGCCAGAATTCGAATCTCCGGCCCCCACACCATCTGCATTGAGAAATCTAGAACCATAGGCGGAGTTTGATCCATCGGCATGCCGAAACCTACAAGATTACGAACAGCATCAGGCTGGTCATACAGTGCATAGTTCATTAATTCTCTGGAGCGGATTTCAGTAATATCAGCGCTAACCCCAGCGAGTAGTAACGGCAGGATGTCACAGGTCCACCCTGGATCAATTCCAGAAGCGAAAATTGAAGCATTCCCTTCGGCGCATGCACTGGCGAATCGATCCGCTAAATCCTCAGGCATCGACGGAGGGTGATAAAGGGGGTAGAAGCTAGCAGTAACGACATTCTTTCCATTTCGAAGAAGTGTCTCTGCTTCATCAAGAGATTCCATAGGCCTGAAATCGGCGTTCACCGTATAGACAACCGCATCAATATGGCTCTCAAGAGCGATAGAAATGTCATCAGTAGCTGTAATACCTGTGCTTTCAATACCGGCCAAGTCACCGGCATCTTTCCCAACTTTGTCAGGGTTTTGAACTAATACTCCAGCTAGATCCAGATCCTTATTTGCCGCAACCGAACGGATAGCCGGACGACCTACATTCCCAGTTCCCCAAACAACAACTTTTTTCCCCATTGATTCTCTCCTTGGCTCCTCTGTAACGATATGTGACATCGCCGCATAGATCTAACTGAATAAAAATATCCGCTGACATGCCCATTTCTCCTCATGTGCGGATTCAGGTAGGAGAATACGAAAAGATGCGCGACAATAGAGTAAAGCGGAGAGAAAGCAGATCAACATGCAAGGACTTATTCTTGAAGGAACCACTGAAGATAGCATCCGCTTTTCTAACAATATTGAACTTGTAGCTGATTTATCTCCTAGGCAAGTTCGCGTTGAAATACACGCCGCTGGTGTTTGTGGATCAGACTTAAGTTGCGTCCACGGAAAATACTATATGCCTACCCCCTTAGTTCCAGGTCATGAAGCGGCCGGCAAAGTCGTTGAAGTAGGGTCAGCTGTCACATACTGCCAAAAAGGCGACCATGTCATCCTTTCAACTTTTGGGAATTGCGGTCACTGTCCTGAATGTGAGGACGGGCATCCTGGAAACTGCAGGAATGGGGGTATGGGAGGGCTTACCCAGCCTTATCGAGAAGAAGACCAACTCCTATATAATTTCGCAAATATAGGTGCTTTCGTTCAAGAAACAATAGTGAACGAAAATCAATGTATCCCCATTCCAAAAGAAATGCCGTTAGCTTCTGCTTCTCTTATTGGATGTGGCGTCATAACAGGGACTGGCGCTGTCTTTAATCGAGCCAAGGTACAGATCGGCGATACCGTTGTTGTGATTGGAGCTGGAGGTGTTGGCTTAAACGTTATCCAAGCAGCGAATCTGGTCGGAGCTAGCCAGATTGTAGCTATTGATCGAGTTCCAGAGAAGGAATCGTTAGCAAGAGATTTCGGGGCTACAGACTTCATAGTTTCCGACGGAGAAGATTTTGATGCCGTAGCAGCTGTAAAGGAAATTCTCCCGTTTGGCGCTCATCATGCATTCGAAGTTGTTGGCCATACAGGGCTTCTAAGCGAAGCTATTAATATGACTCGACCAGGAGGAAATATATGCGCTGTAGGCGTTCCTGATTTAACAGCGACAGTTACATATGGATTCCAAAGCTTGCATCAAAATAAACAACTGATGGGAATCCGAGCTGGAGGAGCTAAACCCCGAAAAGATTTTCCTATGCTGGCTGACTTATACATGCGGGGAAAATTAAAGCTAGATGAGATGATCTCGAACACTTCAGGACTAGAAGGTATCCAGGGAGCATTTGATGCTATGAAAATAGGAACAGAAGCCCGAACAGTGCTTCTTCCTCACGGATGAGGGACATATAAAGATATAAAATGTTTGACTATCTCATTACAGGCGGCACAATCGTGGATGGAACTGGAGCAAAATCGTTTCAGGGAGATATCGCCATCTCTGATGACCGAATTGTAGCTATCGGAAAGCTGGATGGTGGAGCAAAAGAAGTTATTGACGCAACTGGCTTAGTTGTCTCACCCGGATTTGTTGATCCCCATACCCACTATGACGCACAGCTGTTCTGGGATCCAAGAGGAACACCATCAAACCTGCACGGTGTAACGAGTGCAGTTATGGGAAATTGTGGTTTCACCCTCGCTCCCGTCAATAATGCCGAAGACGCCGATTATTTACGGAGAATGATGGTGAAGGTGGAAGGAATGCCACTTGAAGCTTTGGAAACTGGAGTTAGCTGGGATTGGAACAGCTATGGAGAATACCTATCAAGACTCGAAGGAAAAATCGGCTTAAATATTGCAACAATGGTTGGCCACTGTGCTCTTCGTCTGGCAGTTATGGGCTCTGACGCAACAAAAGAGATTGCAACATCTGAACAGATTGACGAAATGAAATCCCTTCTAGCAAAATGTATCGAAGAGGGCGGCCTCGGCTTTTCAACAACCAGAGCTTTTACACATAATGATGGGAATGGTGACCCAGTACCATCTCGGGTTGCATCTGAAGAAGAACTTCTTGCTCTTTGTTCGGTAGTCGCTGACCATGAAGGAACCACACTTGAATGGGCCAGTGATGGTTGTTTGAACGGGTTCTCTGAAGACGAAGTTGAATTGATGGCGAACATGTCACTAACTGGGCGTAGGCCATTGAATTGGAATGTATTGACTGTTGATTCCGCACGGCCATCTGATTACAAAAATCAGCTTCAAGCTTTAGAAACATGTACTGAAAAAGGCGCACGAGTTGTTGCCCTTACTATGCCTGTTCTTGTTGGTATGAACATGAGTTTTCTTACCTATTGTGGTTTGAACATGATGCCCGACTGGGGTCCTATTCTCGGACTTCCGGTGATAGAACGAATGGAAAAATTACGCGATCCATCGGTACGCAGATTTATGGAAGAACGAGCTGCGTCCCCAGATGCTGGAGTTTTTAGTCGTCTTACCGGATGGGGTCGCTATATCATCGGCGATACCTACTCTGAGGCAAATGAAGGTCTTAAAGGTCGAACAGTGGGCGAGATAGCTCTCGAACGAGGAGTAAGAGATTTCTACTGCCTTCTGGATATTGTCTTAGCGGACGAACTGCGAACTGTCCTTTGGCCCGGACCCACTGATGATGACCCTGCGAGTTGGCACATGCGGACGGAGGCATGGCAACACCCTGACGTGATGATTGGCGGGTCGGACGCTGGAGCGCATTTGGACCGAATGTCTGGGGCCCCGTATACAACAAGCTGGTTGCACGATTGTCTTCACGGTAAATCGCTTATTTCTCTCGAGGATACTATCCATCACATCACACAGGTACCAGCTGAATTATTTGGCCTTCGCGACCGTGGAATTCTGAAAGAAGGTTGGTTCGCTGACATAGTTATTTTTGATCCGGAAACGATCAACGCAGGTGACGTGATCCTTCTTAATGACCTTCCAGGAGGAGAAGGTCGCTTATACGCTGATGTTTCAGGAATGCGGAGAGTGTTTGTCAACGGTGTCCCCACAGTCATCGATAACGAACCAACCGAACATCTTCCCGGAACAGTATTAAAGAGCGGCCAGGATACGTACACAGTTGATATTCCTGCAAATAGATAAGTCTTCAGAGCGTCGAAAAAAACAACCATTTTGCAAGATATCGAAGCAGGCTTTAATCTTCCTTACTGACTCTGGAGGTTAACATGTCGAGATTTTCGAACAAAGTAGTAATCGTTACTGGTGCATCAGCTGGGATAGGAAGAGTAACATCACTTCGATTCGCGTCAGAAGGTGCGTCGGTTGTAGCAGTAGACTTGAACGAGGAAACGCTAAATGAAACAGTCGAATTAATCGAAGGCGCAGGTGGAACGGCTCATGCAGTTGTCGCTGATGTGACGGTTTCATCCCAAGTTAAAAATTATGTCGATCAAGCCGTTGAAGTATATGGCGGGGTAGATGTGCTATTTAACAATGCCGGAATTGAAGGCCAAGTCGCTCCTCTAGAAGCGTACGACGAAGAAATATTTGACAAAGTTCTCAACGTAAACGTGAAAGGCGTCTGGCTAGGTATGCGTCATGTCGTAGATGCCATGCGTCTACGCGGTGGCGGAAATATCGTCAATACCGCATCAGGAGCTGGAGTAATGGCTACACCAACACTTGTGGCATACGGAGCGAGTAAACACGCGGTAGTTGGGATGACAAAAACAGCTGCAATTGAATTCGCACCAGCAGGGATTCGGGTCAATGCGGTATGTCCTGGAGTCGTGAATACTCGAATGATCCGAAATATCGAAAAAATGACTATTCCTGAAGATCCTGAAGAATATACGAAAATGACGAATGAGCGCGTACCGCTCGGACGATACGCCGAACCAGAAGAAATAGCTGGACTCGTTGCTTATCTTGCGTCTGATGAAGCTGCGTATATTACTGGAGCAAGTTATATCATTGACGGTGGTCTTTTCGTCTCCTAGACCGATAGTCACCCCTCTCTCATTCGCAAGTATGGTGGTGATGTGCAATTCCATACAAAACTCATACAGGGAATCAAAAACATCACTCGAACACGTTGGTGGAGAACGCTTGAAGCAATAGTTATTGGTGGAGCTTTTATTGCCGTAGGAATCAACCATTTCCTAGACCCTGACTTCTTCGAAGCGATTGTTCCAAGATGGTTCTGGAGTCCTTCATTTGCAAATGAAGTATCAGGCGCTGCAGAAATTATTTTAGGAGCGGCATTAATCCCAATTTGGTCTCGCCGGTACGCAGCCTACGGATTACTTATTCTTTTAGTTCTCGTATATCCAGCAAATATTGACATGTTCATCAATGACGTTGATGTTCAAACGAATGCTTCAGGTATAGCTGAACGAGTCGTCAATGCTGAAGGTGTGAGACTTCGTAACTTTATACGGTTACCTTTTCAGTTTCTCTTTGCGTGGCTGGTATGGAGACACACCAAACAGCAACCTAGCACTAGCCCAAATTCTTAATCTGCGACGGTAATGACTACCCCGCAACTCGAATTTTCTTTTCTCCGTATAAATCTAGTGATTCTTCCAAAGCCGACAATTAACGTAAATTGAATCCCATATTTTTTCTTTACCTTCTTTTGAATACTTAGAAATTCATCACCAAATACAAGGTCAGCAGTTCCTCTTACTACGTTGTGCCCGTCAAGTGGTTCCCCACGTGAGTTACTCGCAACGAGTTCGACGCGAGGAGTCTTCATGATACGTTTTGCTTTCCATGAAGTCGACTCTGTTGTGAACCCTACTTCTCCTTCTTTCAGGTCAACGATCCATACAGGGCAATTCTTCTTTCTTCCGTCTTTTGTGAATGTTGTTAACGAAACGTATGTATTTTCACCGATACTCAAGGCTCTCCTCTTAGCGTTTTATTTCTTATTGATAATAGGGGTTGCCTACTTAGCTAACTTCGATTGCCTGCACCTGCGCGAGAAAGGTACAAGAGAGAACATCATAGCCTTCATCAATTAAATCAACCTTTATAACTCCAGATTCCGGAGCGCCAATCCATTTAGCGGATGTAACCAATGGGCCTGATCTACCTCCGATTAAATACCTGACATCGATTCCTGTTACAACACATGGCGTGTTGTAATGAGCTTCTGCAAAAGTCTGGGCACTTATCTCACCAAGAAGCGTCATAATCGCCCCTTGCACAAATCCACCTGGCCTTCGAACTGCTTCCTTTGGCATCATGGTTACTTTGCCAGTCCCC
The DNA here is from genome assembly GCA_902529525.1 of Actinomycetota bacterium. Classification (GTDB taxonomy): domain Bacteria; phylum Actinomycetota; class Acidimicrobiia; order Acidimicrobiales; family UBA8592; genus UBA8592. The sequence continues at coordinate 26,185 of CABZWT010000001.1, read as the reverse complement.
TTATCAACAATAGAAATGCCGGCTAGTTCTTCCACCGGCTGTTCAAGTGGAGGTAACTCTAGTGACCCCATACGATCCCTAACCTTGGCTACATCAGGCTTAGCTTCCCCTTCACGTAGCGGTGTTCTCATAAAAGTAATTTGTGCATGCCCGACTGAACAATTGTTCTCATTGACATATTCCAATTCCTCAACCATAAGGCGTCTGCCATGTCGAAGGATCGTGCTACGAGCTTCAATATTTTGAGCTTCAGTAATCTCTGCTCGGCGGAAAGAGAAATCAGTAGTAAACGTCCAGTCTTCAACAAGTGATTCGAGACGCATTCCGACAACAGTGTCAGCTAGAAGCATCAGTGGGGCAACCCTAATAATTCCATGGGACGTTAGATTCTCATTGACCCTGACATGTCCTTTAGATGCATCAACAAGATCTGGTCTTGCTCCCATGCGTGCCATAACGCTGAGAAACTCTGATGGGAATTCAGCTTCTGACATGTGAGGCACCTAATTAAGCTAGGCTGACGTCCCTCTTATAAGGAGGAGGGTCAATACGATTTCCTGGTGTCCAACTAACTGGAAGGTGTTTAATTCCTCCAATAAAATTTGACCGGAGTCTTTCCGGCTCGCCCTCAAGTTTCATATCAGGAATACGAAGCGCAATTTCCCGAAAAATAAGTCGGAGTTCTGCTCTTGCTAGATTTGCACCCAAGCAGTAATGAGCTCCTCCACCTCCAAATGCAATGTGGTCATTTGGTGTTCGAGTTATATCAAACGTAAATGGGTCAACAAATACATCTGAGTCTCTATTCGCGGAGATGTACCATATAACGACTCGTGTGTCTTTTGGGATTTCTTGACCTAGTAACTCAGTATCTGCTGTTGTGGTGCGTCGGAAATGAAGGACAGGGCTTGCCCACCGGATAATTTCATCCACAGCAGTATCCAAATATCTATCAGGGTCAGATTTAAGAAGTGCGAATTGCTCTGGATGTGTGAGCAATGCATGCATTCCATGTGCTGTAGCATTTCGAGTTGTTTCATTCCCAGCCACTGATAGAAGAAGCATAAAGACATCTATTTCTAGTTCAGTTAGTCGATCTCCATCTATTTCAGCATTAACTAGCTTTGTCATGATGTCATCTTGCGGGTCAATTCCCCGATCAGCAGCCAATTGATGGGCATACGCATATAATTCCATCGCTGCGACACCAGGGTCACCTTCATACTCAGGGTCATCTATACCAATGAGATCATTTGACCACTTGAATAGTAGGTGCCTGTCTTCCTGAGGGACTCCCATAATTTCTGCAATCGCTTGTAGCGGAAGCTCAGCTGCCAAATTTTCAACAAAATCAGCTGAACCGGACTCGATTACATTATCGACGATCAACGTTGTTCGATGAGCGAGAAATTGCTCAAGTAACCCAATCATCCGAGGAGTAAACCCTTTGCTCACCAATCGACGATACCTGGTATGTTTCGGGGGGTCGGTGTAAAGCATATTAAGCCCCCGTTGATCAACAAACTTTCCATCCTCATGATCAACTCGAGGATTAGGAATACTAATTCCCCCGATTTCGCTTGAATAAAGCTCATTATCTCTATTGACGATTCGAACATCCTCATGGCGAACAACATTCCAAAACCCGCCGCCATCTGGATGATCATGCCAAAACAAGGGGGATTGATCTCGCAATACTTGGAACATCTCGTGATGCTCCATACGTACAAACCGATCCGCATCTAACAGATCTATGTCAGTAAGGTCCATGTTGGCTCCGGTCGAGACGAAGGAAATTGTTTTTGCTATTTAACTTCTTAAGGGTAAGAAGTCGTTGTGATTCAACCTCTAAATGCTCGGATGGAACTTTTACATTCCTCTGAACAGCACTATTGTTTATTAGTAGAGTATTTAATGAAATACATTAACTTAGGTTTAGTTAATTGGCAACAGGAGAAAATAATATGACGCAGCAGATCAACACCAGTAACGATCCCTACATCATCGTTTCCTCCGACTCCCACGCTGGGCTGCAATGCGAAGAATACCGGCCCTACTTAGATTCTACAGTGCATAGCGAATTTGATGAATACGTAAAAGAAAGGCATGAAAACCGCCGCCTAACCGAGGAAATAAACGGTGAATACGTTGAAGAATGGGAAAGCAAGAATGCCGAAGGCCTTCGTGGAGCATACGATCCCGAGGTCCGCGATAAGGAACTAGATGCGGATGGAATATCAGGAGAGATTATTTTCGCTGATGGTGATGCCGTTACAGGCATGGAATCTCCCCCATTTGGAGCAGGACTTGCAGCTGGCCAAATCACTGATCCACGACTAGCGTTCGCCGGAGCCAAGGCACATAACAGGTGGTTAGAAGAATTTTGCGCTACAAGCCCTGCACGACGAGCAGGAGTAGCTTTACTCCCTATCACGCATGGAGTAGATGAAGCAGTAAAAGAAGTTGAAGCATTAGCCGGCAAACCAGGAATTAAAGGCGTTATGATTCCCACTCTCTGGCATGAGTCAGCTCCGTATGGAAGTGACCATTACGATAAATTCTGGGCAGCGTGTGCTGAAACTGGACTTGTCGTCCATACCCACTCAGGAGAAGCTGACTTTCCAAGCTATGGGGAAAATATAGCCATGTACGTTTCTGAGGTAGCTTTTTGGACACATCGTGCGCTTTGGCAATTGCTCTTCAGTGGCAAATTCGATCGCTTCCCTGGGCTGAAATACTGTGTGGTGGAATGCGGAAGCTGGTGGGTTGGTGATCTTCTATGGAAAGCTGACGTGAACTTTGGAGCTAGCTGGAAAATTAAAAAAATGAGCAGCAGAATGAAAGGCTTACTTACCAAACTCCCATCCGAGTACTTCGGCGACAGCATCTTTATTGGTGCATCTACAATGAGTCGCTACGAAATCCGAGAAAGAAACCGGAATGGAATCGATGCACTCATGTGGGGGACCGACTACCCACACCCAGAAGGCTCATGGCCAAACACTGCTGAACGGCTCGAAACAGATTTCCAAGATGTCTCTATCGAAGACACCCGACGTCTTCTAGGTCTTAATGCTATAGAGTGCTACAACCTCGACACCGAAGGGTTGACTGAGGTTGCGAACAGAATAGGCCCAACCCCTGAGAAATTAAATCAGAATCCTGATCTGAGGACAAGCCCAACAGCGAAACGCGATGGGCGTTGGTGGTTTGATGATTACGGCATTGAATGGAAAGGCTCGGAGAGCGGACACTAAAGATCGCTGTCTACATTAGAAAGATACGGGGAAAATATGACAATGGATGTTCCAAAAACTGATCATCATATTGTTATCTCAGCAGATAGCCATTGCGGGGCTGATCTTCGAGATTACAAGCCATACCTTGAAAAGAAATACCATAGTGACTTTGAAGAATGGGCAACCGCATCAGAGGAAGCAGCTAAGAAGCAGGAAGCATTATTTTCTGGAAAAGGTAGATCCACTCGTAATGTTGGAATAGACGGAGATCCTGAGCTAGATGCTGATAAGAATTTTTCATCAGAACGCAGGTTACAAGAGCAACAAAACGACGGAGTTATTGGATTCGTACTATTCCCGAATACACAGCCACCATTTGCTCCTCAAGCCGCTACTCAATTTGAAGCACCCCCCTACAGTGATAATTTTGAACATAGGTGGGCTGGCCTCCGCGCCCATAACCGGTGGTTAAAAGACTTTGTTGATGAAGCTCCTGCCCAACGCGCTGGAATAGCTCAAATCTTTCTAGGAGACGTTGAAGGCTCAGTAGCTGAAATTGAATGGGCTGCTGAGAACGGGCTTCGTGGCGGCATTCTGGTTCCAGGCGCACCCCCTGATTCCCCGTTTGAACCTCTCTATTCTCAAGCTTACGAACCGATTTGGGCTGCAGCGGCAGCAAACAATATGACATTAAATCATCATGCTGGGGGAGCAACTCCAAATTTTGGTAATCACTTTCCTTCCTCACTTGCCGTTTTCATGCTCGAGGTTTCTTGGTGGTCGCAAAGAGCATTATGGCACCTAATATTTTCTGGAGTTTTTGAACGCCATCCTTCACTGAGATGGATAAATACTGAAACCGGGACCGCTTGGGTACCAGAAACGCTAAAAAAGCTCGACTCGTTTTATCACCGTATGAAGTATTCGAAGTATGGGTCTGAATCAATATTTGGAGGAATGGCTGTTGAGCATTTAAGTTTGACCCCTAGTGAGTATTGGCAGCGGCAATGCCATGTAGGAGCGAGCTTTCTCCGCCCTGCTGAAGCCCCATTATGTGAAAGCATAGGCATAGATAATATTCTCTGGGGATCGGATTATCCTCACATAGAAGGTTCCCACCCGCATACTCGCGAACACCTTCGTCTTACATTTTCTCAAATGCCTGAAGACAACGTCGTGAAGTTACTAACTGCAAACGTCGCACGAGTGTATGGGTTTGATCTTGAAGCGCTGAAACCTCTCGCTGAAAAATATTGCCCCACGAAAGAAGAAGTCTCGACTTTTATTCCATATTCTGAAATTCCTGAAACGGCAAAAGGCTGCCCGGGAATGAATCCCTTAAACCAAATACAAGAGGTTGCATGATGACTGACGTACCTGAAAATATCGATATAGAAGGTTCCGTAGCCGTTGTTACCGGTGGAGCAAACGGTATAGGTAAGGGAATTGTCAAAGCGCTACTCACACGGGGAGCATCAGTGGTAATTGCCGATATAGAAGAACCGGTTCTCGCTGAAACAGTTAAAGAGCTATCGCAATTCGGACCATTAGATAGTTTCGTCACTGATGTTGCTGATGAAACTTCCGTTGAAGCACTCTCGGAATATGTTTTTGATACTCAAGGGAAATGTAATCTCTTGTTTAATAATGCTGGAGTCGGTTCAGGGGGTGGCGGCAAAGCTTGGCAAAATGAACCGAATGATTGGAAATGGTGCTTCAGCGTCAATGTCTTTGGAACAGCTCATGGGGTTATATCGTTTGTTCCCAAAATGATTGAATCTGGTGAACCTGGCCATGTAATAAATACATCTTCAGGAGATGGAGGATTTGCTCCTGTTCCTATGGCTTCTGTCTACGCATCGAGCAAAGCAGCAGTAAGTTGTTTCACTGAAGCTCTGAACCATCAACTTTTGAGCGAAACAAACAATATGGCGGCTTCTGTCTTTTACCCGTCTGGAGGCCTTATGAATACGGGCCTCTTCACATCTCAACGTAACCGTCCGGAAGAACTTCAAAGAGTGCGAGGCGGAACAGGTCGAAAATCTATGTCTTTTGATGAGTTAAAGGATCTACTTGAAAAAGCAGGACGTGATGTAAATGTGGCTGATCTGGATGAACTGGGATCATTTGTTGTTCAAGCTACTCATGAACGACGATTCATCATAGGGCGAGACCTGGAAAATACGGTTGAGCTTCTTCACCGAAGAGCAGACGCTATTTCTACTTTTCAATGCCCCCCGCACCATGACATGGGAATATAAGACAAAAAATATACTTACTCTGTCATAGCCTCATCTACAGAGACTGAAGTAGCTGAAGAAGAAAGTGCTGCTTTTTCCTTTTTAGAAAACTTCAATAGCGGGCGGTATTTGAAACCAATTAACCAGCCGGCCCAGCCCAATATTGCTCCTACAAAGATATCGAGCCACCAATGGTTCGCAGTCACCACAACAACAATTGTCGTTATTACTGGATGCAATAGAATCAACCAGCGGTAACGGCTCTTGACGATAGATAGGACTGCTAAAGCAAGTAATATCGCCCAGCCAACATGTAATGAAGGCATTGCTGCGAACTGATTGGCTGCCTTTGCGATTCCAAGCTTGTAGGGATCTGGCCCAAACACTTTAGCTGTATCAACAAATCCGGGTATTTCGGTAAGTCTAGGTGGGGCGAGAGGAAAGGCAAGGTGAATAATAAGTCCAATAGCTGTTGTAGATATTAAGGCAAATCTAATTTTGGACATCCACTCACGTTTGCGGAACATAGCCCAAAGAAGAAAAAGGATCATCGAAGGAAAATGCATAGCGAAATAGAAAACATTTGCTACCTGGACTATCCAATCAACATCGATGATTTGTTTTTGAAGAACTGTTTCACTGGGTAAACCTATTCGTTCCTGAAAATCAACAACTCGAGCAGCATTCTCTTGAGCAAGTTGGAAGGAACCAGAGGTTATTCGACGCACGGTCGAGTAACCCAGCCACAGCAGTCCGAAAGCAACAATATTAAAGGCAATAGAGACACGTAAGCTCGGCCTTTTACAGATTGTGATTATTTTGTTTATTTTCGGTATTACAGCTTCCATAAACTGCCCCATCGATAGCCCCCCGGCAACCCATATCCCATACTAAAACATCTTGATGTAAAAATGAACCTGATAGAGAAGAATATGCGAAGTGGTACATCATGGTGGCCACAACTAGTCTTTGAGTAGATCAACTATGTCATTTAATCCAAAAGTTTCCCAAATCCTTGCGAGTGACGATGAAATTAAGGCGATTCTAGTCGCTCCAGGAACGGAACTTCCCCCTCTTCTTCCAGCCTTAGCCTATGCGTTAGGGGATTTAACTTTACTGTCCGAAGATCTCTGGTTAGATCCTGAAAAATCACTTGAAGAGCAGGGAGGATGGAATGCTGATCAACAAGAACTCTGTCGAGACATTGCTCTAGAAGGAATAAGGCGTCTTCGCTCTGGAGAGACAAGAGATCCAAACTTTACCAAAGATGATCTTCGTAAAATTATGTCATGGGCATGTGGAACTCAGCTTGATGGGGCATACCTTGAAATGCTCCGAGAGGAACTTTCTCCTGATAATAGGGACCTGAGAGCACCTGACTGGTCCAAAGAAGACTATGCAGTTGACCGTGACTTTACTGTAGCTATCATCGGTGCAGGTATGTCGGGGATCCTTGCCGCATACAGGCTGAAGCAGTCAGGGGTGAATTATGTCATCTTTGAAAAGAACGACGCTATTGGTGGGACTTGGTTAGAAAACACTTATCCAGGTTGTCGGGTTGATGTATCAAATCATGTTTACTGTTATTCGTTTATGCAAAAGCATGACTGGCCACACTTCCATTCAACACAAGAAGTCCTTCTCGAATACTTTAATGAGTGCGCTAACCACTTCGGCATCCGTGACGATATCCGTTTCTCAACTGAAGTTTCATCTGCTGTGTGGGATGAGGATTCGGGAAGGTGGGTTTTAGAACTTGCCGGTGAAGATGGTGAAGAAACCTTCATCTGTCATAGCATTGTTAGTGCTGTAGGCCAGCTCAACCGTCCCTCGTATCCTGATATTGATGGCCGAGATTCTTTTAAAGGGCCTGCATGGCACTCAGCTCGATGGAATCATGAAGAGAAAATTGAAGGAAAAAATATCGCAGTAATTGGGACTGGTTGTAGCGCTATTCAGTTCATTCCTCGGGTGGCAGAAGAAGCAGCATCAACAACAATATTCCAGCGAACCCCAAATTGGTTAATGCCTAGGCCTCAATACCAGAAAGAATTACCGCAGAATCTACTTTGGTGTTTTGACCACATTCCTTTTTATAACAACTGGTTCCGACTGCATTTATTTTGGAGAAGTCACGAAGGGCTACTCCCCCGTTTGGAAGTCGACCCAGAATGGGATGGGAACGAAGATAATTCTGTGAGTGCAAGCAATCACGAATTGGGTTTTATGCTGCGGCTGTATTTAGAAAGCGAATTTAACGACGACCCTGAACTTCTAGAAAAAGTAACTCCTAGATATACCATGGGGGCGAAAAGATTCGTTATTGATGATGGCTTATGGGCTACTACCTTGAAACGACCAGACGTTACGTTATGCACAGATCACATAGCTGAGATCACAGAAACTGGTTTACTCACTGAAGATGGAACGCTCTATGAAGCAGAGGCGATCATCTATGGAACAGGCTTCAAAGCATCAGAGTTTTTGACTCCTATGAAAATAGTTGGAAGGGGAGGAATCGACCTTCACGAGCAATGGGATGGAGTTGCCCAGGCATACCTCGGGATTGTTAGCCCAAATTTTCCAAACCTTTTCTTTATGTATGGCCCGAACACAAACATTGTAATTAATGGAAGCATAATCTATTTCTCTGAATGTGAAACTCACTATATTTCGCGCTATATCCAGTATTTGCTCGAGAATGATATTACAGCTCTTGATGTAAAAAAAGAGGTACATGATGAGTACAACGTACGAATAGATGAAGGTAACTCACAAATGGCGTGGGGTGCATCATCTGTGAATAGTTGGTACAAAAATCCTCATGGCAAGATAACTCAAAATTGGCCATTTTCTCTTCTGGAATATTGGCAACAAACTCGAGAGATTAACCCAAACGACTACATAGAGTTAGAATAACGCTCGGTACCTAATCAAGAGAAGATATAGAAACCTATTGAGGTTCGCATGAACGACCATCAGATAAATTTAGATACTTATAAGACGGGTAATGGAGTTCCTTTTATCTATACCCATGGGTGGGCTGATGATCGTACAGCATGGGATGGCGTCATTGACTCTATTGGCGATGACGTTGGCCATATTGCTTGGAGTATTCGAGGTCACGGCGAATCAGATGCTCCTCCTCCGGGAAATTACACCAGAACTCACACATTGAATGATTTAGAAAGAGTCGTTGAGATGGCAGATGATCAGGTTGTACTGGTCGGACATTCTCTAGGTGGTTACCTTTCGTTAGCTTTTTGCCTCCAACATCCAAATCGTGTGAAAGCATTAGTGTTAATAGGCGCTGGGCCAGGGTTTAGAAAAGAAGAAACACGTAATCAGTGGAATGCTTCTGTTAAGTCCTCTGCAAAAACGATGGATATACCTGAAGGTAGCGAAGAGGCAGCTTTACATGTCGACTCTTGGGTTATTGATTCTCTTGGAGAAATAACTGTTCCCGTATTGGTGATCGTTGGAGAGAGAGACAGACGATTTGCTGCATCAATGGCGGTCTTTGAAAAATATTTAGATGTTAAAGCATCGATTGTTGTTCCAGAAACTGGACATTCAGTTCACCGCAAGAACCCTCAAGCTGTTGCACAAGCCATTGAGAGCTTCCTTTCTGAAATTAACTAGCTGGAGAAACGGTTACGAGCTGGTTTCACTGAGCATCTCCTTGTAAGGTCACGCTTATAGCAGTTGTGAAAACGGAGGTAATATGGCTGGCCCACTAGAAGGAATCAGGATTATCGACGTATCAGCTGTAATTTCTGGGCCCATGGCCACCCAGGTATTAGCTGATCTTGGTGCGGATGTAATAAAGATCGAACCGTTAGAAATAGGAGACATAACGAGGATTGGTGGGTATCGAGTAGGGGATATCTCAGCTATGTTTGCTTCAGCTAATCGCGGTAAACGGTCCGTAGCTCTTGATCTTTCAAGTGAAGAAGGTTTAGCAGTATTTAAAAAAATTGCGGCTTCAGCTGATGTGCTTGTTCAAAATTTTCGGCCAGGAGCTGTCGATCGAATGGGGATAGGCCCCGATGAAATGCTTAGCCTAAATCCTGAACTTATTTATGTTTCTATATCTGGGTTTGGTCCTGATGGCCCCTATCGAGATTGGCGAGTATATGACCCTATTATTCAATCCGTCTCTGGCGTAGTCTCAATCCAACAAAGTCAAGATGTCCCCATTCCCGACTTGGTCCGGACAATTGTCTGCGATAAATCAACCGCTCTTACTGCCGCAAACGCTATCAGCGCAGCTTTATTTGCAAGAGCAACTGGTAAGGCAAATGGGCAGCATATTGAGATTCCGATGCTTGACGCTGCAATCTACTGGATGTGGCCTGATGTCTTTATGGGTCACACATTATGGGGAGACGATGTAACTCCAGGAGCTCTCATCTACCAGATCTACCGATTACAACAGACAGCTGATGGTCACCTTGTCTATTTCTTTGCTACTAATAAAGAATTTGAAGGTTTGTGTCGGGCACTAAATCATCCAGAGTGGGTCGAAGATGCTCGTTTTGCCGAACCCGCAACACGTCTTGAATCAGACAACTATGCGGCGTTAGGGGAATTGCTGCACAATGCCTTTCTCGAATTCCCAACTGATGACATTATGGACCGTCTTCATAATGAAGAAGTTCCAGCTGCACAAGTAAATAGTGTGGATGATGTATTTTCTGATCCTCAGGTAGTAAACAACGAAATTATTGTTGAGTGGGAACACCCGGATGCTGGTTTGATGAAAATGGCGAAACCCCCTGTCAGATGGGGAACCACAAAGCCTGAAGCAATCTGGTCTGCAGACCATCTGGGTCAGAGTACCGAAAATGTTTTATCTGAATTTGGATACAACGAAGAACAAATAGCTCAACTCAGAGAAAAGAATGTGATTCCTGAATCTTAAAATTATTCTTCAATTTCTGGAGTGGGACTTTCTGTTGAGGAGGGTTCATCACGTAATCCTGCTTTGAATTCATTAAGAGACCTTCCCAGCGAACGAGCAACACCAGGAATTTTTTTCCCTCCGAAAAGTGCGAGAAGCACAACTAAGATAATTATTACTTCAGCTGTTCCGAGACTTCCCATTTGTTTCCTTTATTAACATATCTCTCTTAATTTAAGGATACCCCAAAGAACATAGACACTCACTTTCTTAGAATTTTCAAATTAAGAACCAGAAAGAGAGAATATGATCAATAATCTCCAAACAGCTTAAGTCCTAACTCCAATTCCCTACTTTACGACCAGGATTTAATCTGTTCATTGGATCAAATTGTTGCTTAAGACGCTGCTCAATAATTTGTTTTCCTCTATCTGAGCTTCGCATTGGTTGAGGATGTTCAGCCCATACGGTACCGACCCCAATAGAAGCGATAGAGTATCCCATTTTGTATTGACTAATCTCATATAAATTCGCTGGGGGTAACGACCACCGAAATGGGGGCAGGTCTGGCCCTATCTCTATTTCTTTAAAGTTCCCCATTTTCGACAACTTCGTTTTCTGGTTTTCTACATCTGGTGTATGTCCTTCGAGATGCACCCAGGTCGATCCCCCATCCCAAAGCACAGCAGAGGGTTTGTAAAGAGAATTGAAGATTTGCAATGGATCCATATCAGCAGCTGTTAGCCACATGCTTTCTGCTGGTATTGGATTCGTTCGTAAAGTAACTTCAGCAATTAGCCCTAGTGTGCCAAAAGAACCAACGAAAAGTTTATGCAAGTTGAACCCACTTACGTTCTTTACGACAGGAGCTCCTGACGAAACGATCTCTCCATCAGCTGAAATATAACGTATCTGTAATACGGCGTCCCTCACTCGTCCTTTCCCAAGAACATTTAGATCATTTTCTCCAACAGCTATTGCTCCTCCAATGGTTCCCCCTCTATCGGGAAGGCTGGTTCGCTGCCCATCTTTTTTTAGATGTGCGTGCAGATCTGCGACTGTCGTTCCCGCTCTAGCAGTTACAATCATCTCCTCTGGTTTATAAGTAACTATTCCAGTCGGAGCTGAGAGTAATCTTGCTTCAGGGGCCAGAACACCATGCATATCCCAACGTGTCTTGCCTCCTTGTATAGCGATTGGTCCAACAGGGCCTATCTCAGCTGCAAAATCTTCTATGGCTTTATCAATTATTCCTACCATTTTATACCCACACTCCTTCAGGAGGTTTGTGTAGGGTTTGTATATCCGCACACGAATGACCCATGGGCAATACCTTTCCAGGATTGATTCTGCAGAGCGGATCAAAAGCGAATCGTAATCTATTTTGATGATTTAAATCTTCATCAGAGAATAAGTCATTCATAAACTGCTGTTTTTCAATCCCTATTCCATGTTCTCCTGAAAGCACTCCCCCAGCTTCAAGGGATATCTTTACTATCTCTGCGCCAACAGCATGAACACGTTCTAACGTTCCTTCTTCCTCGGCATCAAATAGTATTAGCGGATGAAGATTTCCATCTCCAGCATGAAAGACATTCATAATAGTTAAGTCATTCTTTGCAGCGATTTCATTCACTTGATCGAGCACATCAGCCAAAGCTGATCGGGGAACTACCGTGTCATGCAAATAGTAATTAGGTGAAATGTAGGTACTTGCCCCGAACGCGGATTTTCGTCCTTTCCATAATGCATCTCTTTGCCATGAGTTTTGAGCGATTCGAATGTCCTCAGCTTGATGTGTAGTTGCTATTTCACAGATACGTTCAGCATCAATTTCAATTCCATCCGGGAGCCCCTCGACTTCAACAAGTAATACTGCTCCTACATCCTTTGGATATCCAGCAGGTATATGATTTTCGATCACCTCTATTGTCCGCTGATCCATTGCTTCCATCGCTGCGGGTACGATCCCATCTGCGATTACTGCGCTCACCGTTTCAGCTGCAGCTCTCATAGTGGGAAACGAAATAAGAATTGTTTTCACTGCTTCTGGATTCGCCGTGAGGCGAACAGCTATTTTCGTTGCTATTCCTAGAGTTCCTTCACTTCCTATGAACGCCCCTCGAAGGTCAAATCCTTCCGGTTCAGGATCCAAACCTCCAAATCGCGTCACTTCGCCATCGGGAAGAACAACTTCTATAGCTAATACATGAGTGTCGGTTACTCCATCAGCTAGGCAGTGAGGGCCCCCTGAGTTGTTTGCTACGTTTCCTCCTATAGTGCAAATTTGCTGACTGGAGGGATCTGGGGCGTAATGAAAGCCCATCGGACGCAGGTATTCACTTAACTCAAGATTGATTACTCCGGGCTCTACCCAAGCGATTCTATTATCGACATCTACCTCGATGATGTTGTTCATTTTTGTTAGAGCTACAACTATCGGCGCTCCCAAAGGAATAGCTCCTCCTGCTAGTCCACTTCCCGCACCTCGAGGCACAACCGCTCGGTCGTATCGTTGAGCGATTTTCATGATGGATTGAACTTCTTCTGTCGTCAGTGGAAAGCATACTGGTCCAGCTATACCACCCTCAAAAACTGATTCATCTTTCGAGTGGAGCAACCGGTCCTCATGATCTTGAAGTACACGATCGCTTGATAATGCTTTCTGAAGGTCAGCGACTAATGGGTCATGCAACGTTGATAGCCCTATAGCTTTTCTGAATCTGCCAACAAGAGACATTGATTTCCTTTTGATTTCTTCCCTTTAGGGTAACCATCTTGTGGTGTTGAGAGTCGGTTTAATGGAAACCTGATAGAAATTTGCCCATTTATTCCAATGGAGGAAGACTTGGAAGGGTCGTTAGATTCTTTTCTGATTGGATTACATATGAATATCCCAATATCACCATCTTCAATAACTACCGAATGGTTAACTGAAGCGCTTGGACAGTCAGAATCTTTCGAAGGAGTAACGGTTACGAATATCGAAGTTACTGACATTGGGGAAGGCACTGGAATCTTTGGTGAAATCGCTTTGCTTTCTCTTACATTCGCTGAGAATGTGTCAGTTCCAACTTCAATAGTTGTAAAAATGCCGTGCATTGAGCCTGAGAATCTTATGGTTGCTCAAGCTTTAGGGATTTATGAGCGTGAAATGAACTTCTTTGAGTCCATCGCTTCATCAACAAGTTTGAGGGTTCCGGATTGTTACTTTGCTCATATGGAAGAAGATGGCCGTTTTATAATTTTGATGGAGAATCTGTCCGAAGAGTTCTCTGTCGGTGATCAGGTTATAGGTGCATCAAACATACAAGTAGAGTCCGCAATAACTACCCTTGCCGAGTTTCATACCGAATGGTGGGAAAACCCGACGTTACTAACGTTGGATTGGCTTCCAAAACAGAATGACCCGGCCTACTTAGCGGCTGTTCCTGGCATCTTTCGGGCTGGATTACCAATCCTTATTAGTGACTGGGCTGATCGTATACCAGCAGAGAGTATAGAAATTGCGAAGAAGTTAGATCCTCGCTTTGAGGAGTTGATGGATGCATTTGCTGCAGGGCCTTATACGTTTGCCCATTCTGATACACGTCTAGATAATTGGTTTTTCGCTAATGATGATTCAGGAAATGTAGCTTTGATCGACTTTCAGCTGTGTTCTAAAGCTCGAGGGGTAAATGATATTGCTTACCTTATTGGTACTAGTGTCCCGAGAGAGTTAGCTGCTGAAAATTGGGAGAGGTATTTACGGTTGTGGTGGGACTCTATAAATGAGCAAAATATTTTGTATTCTTGGGACGATGCGGTTCGTCACTATAAATTGGCTTGCTTGTATTACATCGTGGGAGGAATGTCACTAATTGGTTCTTTTGATACAGGAAACGAACGTGGCGCTGCAATGGCTGAGGCATATGTAACAAGGACTTTTAGCCATATTGTTGATATTGACGCAGCATCAGCATTCAACTTATAGCTTTAAGCCTCACACATTTATTTTCTAATTCTGTAGTGTTTGCCTGCTTTAGTTTGGGATAATTCTTGAAAGACGCCAGCTTTCCGAAAGCAATACGCTATTTGTTGCGCACTTTGTCTAGAGATATTTGCACTAGAAGCAATGTCAGAAGTCGTGAAAACACTTGGAAGGTCTTCAGGTAGCAAATTAAGGAAATCATCGATTCCTTCGAATAGGTGTGCAGAATGAATTTCGGTTAATTCTGTGTTTACTGTTCGGTACCCTCCTCTTCCTCTTCTTAAGGAAGAGTCATATTGCTGGATTTTTGTAACAGAAACAGATACGACTTCAAAGCTGAGATTCTGATGTGATATTAGTTCCGGGATAGAAACCAGCTCTTCAAAAATGGAAATTACAGAGTGTTTCTTCGGAGACTTTCGAGGTTTTTTATCAGGTTTTATAAGAAGTGTTTCTTTTGCGACTGGATAGACAATATGAATCGGGTACTTGTCGAGAAGGGAAACTAATTTCTTTTTCATAGCAAGAAAGGATTTGGTTTGTATCTCTATCAAAATTGTTATTTCAGGGTTTATTTGACGGACAATATCTACAACAAACCCATTGATTGGAACTTCGAATTTGTCGCCGGTTTGAGAAATGTATTGTTTTAGCGATGCGTGAAGTGACCCTTCGTTTAGGGTTCCAATGTGAGGCGAGGAGCTTGGATCAGTGGTGGACTGTTTGTTCATAATGGATTTTTTAGCATTACCTTTCATTAATCTAATGCATCGAAACAGCTAGTACTTGGAGTAAGAAATTGCCGAGATTGTGCTTTTGTGGATGGTCTGGCAGTCTTTATTCTGAAGAACTAGTGGGGGGCTATGCCAAAGACACAGGCACCATATATTCCACAAACGGGAAGCGAGTTTACTGCTGATTGGTTTTCTGATTGTTTACAGGAACAATTTGGCGCCGCTGTCCTTGATGTGGATCTTGAAATTATTGGAACAGGTGTCGGTTTTGTTGGCGAGGTATACCGTTGCAGACTCTCTTGGGATGCAACGCGTGCTGACCTTCCTCAGTCAGTGATTATTAAAGTCCCATCATCTATCCCAGCGAATCGGGGACTTGGAGAAGGTATGCAGCTGTATGAACGTGAGGTTCTCGCATACCAGAAATTAAGTAGAGAAATGGCTCTACCAATGCCGAAGTTGTTTTATGCAGCTATGGATGACGACCCAACCCCATGGCTGGATAAAGTTGTTGACTTTCTATTTACATATCTCCCTGTTCGAGGGGTGAGTTGGACGACAGTCCAATTTTTGAAACTCGCTGGTAATAATCCTCGGCTCCGTCGTTACCTGCTTATGATCGAAGATATTGTCGATGCTCGACCCCCGAGTCAAGTTGCTGGTGGTTCATTAGATGATGCAATTGTAGCTCTAACTGCTCTAGCAAGATTCCACGCAACACATTGGATGTCTGAAAAGTCTGTTGGTATCTCCCCACGTATTTGGCCGATGGACCGTCTCCCGAAAGTATGGCAGGCCAGTTATCAAAGAAATAGAGATGAATTCCTTTCAAAGTTTGGCGACTTAATTGAAGATGAGAAAATCAATCAATTAGACCAAGCGCAAAAAGATATGCCGACTCTTCTAAAACCTTTAGGAGAGTCACCGTGGACCCTTCTTCATGGTGATTACCGCCTTGACAATATCTTGTATCGACCAGATGGCAGCTTAGTTGTGATCGATTACCAAATTTTGTCCAAAGGACGTCCAGGCTGGGATGTCGGATACTTCATTACAACGGCTCTCACACCAGATCACAAAGACGAAGAGACTTTGATGCTAGAGCACTACCACAAAGAACTCTGCGGATTTGGTGTTTCTGACTACTCCTTTTCTGCCTTGCTTGAAGATATCCGCCTCACAAAATTACTTCTCGCCCACCGGCTTGTGAGCGGCAGGGATGCATTTGAGACAGATCTTCAAGGAACAGATGAGACCTTTATAGATGTCCTCGTTCAACGGGTTGTTGGGTGGATTGAGTAAAAGTTCTAGGACGTTATTCTCTACTCAGAACTGAGCCGCTTTTTTGCTATATCAATGTATTCAGGATCCAGGTCATAGCCGAGATACCTTCTTCCGACTTCATTTGCTGCTAGTGCGGTAGTTCCTGCTCCACAAAATGGATCAAGGATAAGGTCGTTTTTATAGGTATATAACTCAATAAGGCGACGAGGCAATTCGATTGGAAATGGAGCGGGATGGCCAACCTTCTTTGCCGAGGCCGGTTGGATGCGCCATGTATCAAGTGTCCACGCCATAAAGTCTTCCTTAGAAATCGTGTCTTTATACGGAAGGCCTTCCGCTTCTCGTTGCTTCCTTGTCAATGAACGGTCCATGCGAAGTTTCGAAGCCACGATAACCCTTTCAGTGACATCTCGTAGAACTGGGTTGGAAGCTGATTGGAATGAACCCCATGCGCAGCTTCCCGATGCTCCCTCAGCCTTGACCCAGATAATTTCACCACGAAGAAGAAAACCAATATCGTCTTGAAGTATCCGAATAATATCTGCAGCAAGTGAACGGTAAGGCTTCCTTCCGAGATTCGCCACATTTACTGCGATACGGCCTCCTGGTTCTAGGACTCTCCAGCATTCAGAGAAAACATCTGTAAGCATCTCAAGATACTCAACATAATTTGATGGTGTTCCATTCTCTCCTACTTCAAGTTCATATTCTTTACCGACGAAATAGGGTGGAGAGGTTACAACTAGAGCAACTGAGTTGTCGTTTACTTCGTTCATTTGCCTGGAATCACCGGCAAAAAGTTCATTAGTTGTTTTGGGAGATTCAGGAAGTGATTCCTTATCTTGTTTGAGCGGTGGGAAGCGATTGTAAAAATCCTTAGCGTCATGGTTTTCTCTTTTCGACACACCGAATGAAGAAGTCTGAGTTCCTTTCTTTGTTTCTTTTTCTGAATCCACCATTGTTCTTAGTTCCTCTTCAGGGCCGATATATTCTTTTCTTCTAGCATGGCAAACTTACGTTGTCTCAACATCAGGTTTGATTAATTTTTTAAAGTATCGGACGACTTTACTTGGACCATGCTCTCGATCTTGAAACGGCACCCATCCTAATGATGCATGAAATGCCATGGATTGAGGGTTTTCTGGTTCTACGTTTACCTCACAAAGAAGCACTTCCTTACCTATCGAAGTAGCATGTTCCTCTAACGCAAGATACAGAGCCTTTCCGTACCCCTTTCTTTTACCGGACGAGGTGATAATAATCCGGTCGACGTAGCAAAAATTCGTAAATTGACTAGCAAGCCAAGAGTAATTTGCGCTCCCATACGATTCTTCAGGTCCAATCACAATCAAAACACCTACAATCTTGCCTCCTTCGTCAACAACCCAAGCTTTCTCTGAAATGTTAATAATGTCAGTAAGTTCATTTGCAGTTAACGAATTAACGGCAGGGACAGCGTCATTGTTTATTGCAAGTACTTTCTCAATGTCGTGTGGAGTGATTGGTCGTATCATTACTGTTCGTTCTTTCATAGATAATTCTAGTCAGATAAAATTTTGTAAATTCAATTGATTGAAATCGAAATGTGAGACTTCTATTTCTGGGCGTAGAATGGACTTTGCTTGGAAAGGAGTCCTTGAAGATGAGTTCCTCTCCCCTTCTTGCTGGGGTACGTATAATCGAGAGTTCGCTTCTCGGTCCGGGCCAAATTTCTACTTTTTTCTCTGACTTAGGTGCAGATGTAATTAAGGTCGAGCCACCGCAGGGCGACTATATCCGTCAAATGACGTGGCCGATTATTAACGGGGTTTCACTTCTTCATTTGCATACACATCGTGGGAAACGCAGTATAACTCTTGATTTAAAAACGGACGAAGGTAAAGAAATCTACAAGGAACTAGTAAGTGGTGCTGATGCTGTTGTTGAAGCTATGCGTCCAGGGACATTATCGAAGCTTGGTCTAGGTTATGAAGTATTAAAGGAAGTCAATCCTAAAGTAGTTTTTTGTACGCTCTCTGGGTATGGGGCATCTGGGCCATACCAAAATATGCCAAGCCATGGAATTGCTTACGATACATGGGCCGGACTTATCACCCCAGCTGTTGATAAAGAGGGTTTTACGCGCATTCCAAGAGATATGCCAAATGTTGGTATAAATGTTGGCCCTATGCTGGGTGCTTTTGCTTTACTTGCAGGTATTACGCGAGCGAGAGAAACTGGGATGGGATGCCAGATGGAGCTCGCCCAATCCGATGCAGCGGCATATATGGACTGGTATCGGATAGAAACATGGCGGGCATATGAACGTTCTGAAGATGAGGTAACTGGAAATCCTTCCGATGACTATGAGCGTCGCCCACCTGGCCTAGCTGGAATGTGGGAAGGCGTCAGATACCAAATTTATGCATCTAGCGACGGCCATGTTCTATTTATGGCTTCAGAACAAGCTTTTTGGAAAAACTTTTGTGACGGTGTCGGCCGAATAGATTTATTTGAAAAATGGCCTGGTTCAAAATATGCAGATCATGCTAAAGGAAACATTGAACTCCAAAAAGAACTTCAAGGGATCTTTAGTGAAAAAACTAGTAAAGAATGGTTAGAGTTCAGTGAAGATTACAACACTCCAATCGCTCCGGTTTATGATGCGAAAACAGCTCCCGATGATCCTCAATTCCAACATCGCCTACCGTTCTATCCAGTTGATGCTTTAGGGGCAGAGCAGCTTCCTCTTCCAGTAAATGTTATAGGTGAAGAACAAATCGTCCCATCAATGGCCCCAACAGTTGGAGAGCACACGGAACAGGTACTTTCTGATGTTCTCGGGTACGAAGATAGCAAAATTCAAAAACTGCGTGACGATGGAGCTTTCGGCTAGCCGAATTATTCCTATCAGATGAAGTTGCTACAACTCCCCACTCTGATTCGGCGAAGCATTATTATTATCTTTCTTCCAGTTGCACTAATTCTCCTATATAGCGTCCTCATTCTATTTTTCTTACTTTTCTGCTTTGGGCTTCTTCTATCTACCCTCACTGATTCAAAGGAAAATACTTTCCTCCGTCTTTATCGGGTTATCGCAATGATTACTTGGTACCTCCTCATGGAATGTCTTGGTGTTTTCTCTGCTGGAGCATTATGGATACTTTCGGGTGGCGGGTTGCTAAAAAATGTTAGGTGGATGCAAAGATTGCATGGAAAAGTGCAATATAGATGGACAAGCGGACTTCTTTTCGGTGCAAAGATTTTTCTGAATGCGAATATCGATTTTCCTGATTGTTCTACCTTACGATCTGGCCCAATGATCATCATTTCACAACATAGAAGTTTTTTTGATGCCTGCATACCGAGTGTGCTTGTCGGAAAAGCTAAAGGAACGTTGGTTCTTCGACATGTTTTGAAGTCGGAGCTTTTGCTTTCTCCCTCTCTTGACCTTTTTGGCCATCGTCTTCCAAATTATTTTGTGAAAAGGAAATCTTCTAACCGAGATCAAGAAATTGGCGCTATACGGTCACTTGCAATTGGATTAGATGGCGATGCGTGTGTGATTTTTCCTGAAGGTACCTTCTACTCCCAACGAAGGTTCGCTTCTTCTCTTGCTGAAATTGAAAAAACTGATAATGAGCGGTTTCTCCGTGTGCAGAATCTAAGGCATGTACTCCCAATACGCACCGGAGGTATTTTGGCGTTACTTGACGCAACACCGGATACTGATCTTGTTGTTATAGGCCATAGCGGGTTTGAGCGATTTAGTTCATTTCGAGATATTTTTCGCAATATTCCGTTTACTTCTCCGATAAAAATCACATT
Organism: Actinomycetota bacterium; assembly: GCA_902529525.1. Classification (GTDB taxonomy): domain Bacteria; phylum Actinomycetota; class Acidimicrobiia; order Acidimicrobiales; family UBA8592; genus UBA8592. The sequence continues at coordinate 6,008 of CABZWT010000001.1, read as the reverse complement.
AAAACGAATACCTCATCCAGAAATACCTGCCAACGATAGAGATAGGGTCAGATTTCTGGATGAACAATGGCAAAGTATTGATGTTTGGAATGAAGAGATCAGACAATTTTCTTAAATATACGAAGTCCCTTTGTTAAGAACAAAAGTTAAAGGTCCCCTTCCCGAGAAGAGAAGGAGACCTTTATTAGGCAGCGGTAACTATGCAATAACTTTGTGTGCTGCCTTTATCTTGGAGCTAGCAAGGAGGAGGGATCCCGCTACCAAGAGTGCTAATGAGATTGCAACCATGTATCGGTGCATTCCACCGGTTACAGGAAGTTCTTCTTCGGTTTCAGGAACCTCATCTGTAATGGCGATCTCCTCTACCTCTTCTTCAGTTTCAGGAGCCTCTTCTTCAGTTTCAGGAGCCTCTTCTTCAGAGTCTCCACCATCGGTGATGACTACTTCTTCGGCCTCTTCACAGTTTTCGTCGTCAGCGGTTAGGATTTCCAGGCCGTCGATCTCACACATGGCTACAGGCTCTTCTACTGCTGGTTCGACACATGCATCGTCAGTGGCGAGAAGGCTATCGTCAAACTCGCAAGGTACTGCTTCAACACAGTCAACGTAGAATGGGTTTCCACTAATGTGGATGACAGGATTGCTGATATTGGTCATGTAGATCTCTAAACTGGCTAAGGAGTCTTCTCCAACTACTGGCTGGAAGATATTCAAGTATGGGAATACTTCTTCGTCTTCTGCCGTTATCTCAGGAAAGTCTATTCCTTCTACGAGACGTACTGTAGTTCCACCAGCAACAGTGACAGGGTTTCCTACTTCGGTGATACTTGTTGCTTCGAACATGTCAACAGATGCAACTACGTGAGCAGGGGTGATGTTTTGGATATCTATGAAGCGGTCACCTACTTCACAAGAAAAGTCGAAGATCATCATGAAGTCGAACGGTACTGTACAGAAGGTGTGTAATTTTCCTATACCCGCTTCAGGATCTGAAGGACAAGGAACACAGTCACTATCAGAAGCGAGTATTCCGTCAGCTTCGTCATAAAGATCACAGAGTGGCTCCGTATTTATATCTTCAGGAATATCTAGTGGAGATTTTTCTTGGATGCAGTTGAGTCCGTCGTTGCGGTTTGTACTTTGTGTTTTTGAAAAGACGTTTACCGTTCGTATAGTTTCATTTTCATAGTCGGCGTTTCTCCAGTCGATCCATATCATTCCATTTCCGTTATTGTTTGAGGCGTACACTTCATTTTGGAAGTTGTATGCCGCTCCATAATCTCCTCCTGGAATTAAACCTTCATCGACTGGGCCTGTGAATTGGGTTTCCACTCCGGTAATCAGGTTTTTAATTTGAATGACTCCTGTGTCAGAAATTCCAATCATTAACTTCTCGCTTTCTTCCTCGACTATGACAATGTCATGTGCGCTCTTGTCACCGCGAGGCTTCGAAAAAGAGAATCCGTTAGCTCCAAAGAAAAGAGTGCTTTCTGCTGTTCTAAAATCATCCATTGTTGAGTACCCAGCTAGTAAGGCAGCGTTGGGAATGACAACTCCGCCAGTGCCTGATTCGGCAGGTCCGTACCATGTGCCGTCAAGGTCGAATGCGCCTGCAGCCACCCATGTACCGATCTTGGCGAGGATTTCAAAATCTCCATCCATGTCGAAACGGACAAAGTATCTATTTGACTGGTTGTCCTGTCCTTTAATAGTTCCATAGACCTTGGAGTCAACTGGGTTAATTGCAGCGCCATTAAAGTCTCTAAAGCTATATCCCATTGAATTGTGATTAGCGTGTTGCTTAATGCTCCATCCAATGTTGTCATAATTTCCTGTATCAAGATTGAATCTCTTTACATTTGCTGTCCCGTTGTGTCCAGAGGAAGAAAGAAGCTGAAGCACTCCTTGATCTCCACATACAAGAGGATCAACAGAATCGATTACTACCGTTTCTGTTGATTCCGCGTCCTGTGCTAGTGAAGCCGTGGCCCCTACAACTAAGATTGCTCCAGCGATGATTAGTGCTATAAGTGATTTTGTTAAGTAAGTCATAAGGTAAGTAAATGCTTTTTTGCTGTTTCCCTCATGGGCTTCAGATACTTACTTTTTGAGACTTATGTCCTACTTAAAATCCCTATGTTTTCAGGCTTTTTCTTTATTTCTTAGAATAAGAATGGTTAGAAACTATGCTTATGAGATGGCCCCTCCCGTTGATAAAGAACTGTTTTCATTTGCTTGCCGTATAGCCGAGCAGGCTGCTCAGCTAACGTTGCAATGGTTTCAACGAACTGATTTAAGGACAGATATAAAATCGGATGGAACTGAGGTGACAGACGCTGACCGTGCTGCAGAAGATTTTCTCCGTTCTGAAATAGCGGATGCCTTCCCTAACGACACGGTCATTGGTGAAGAAGCTGAAAATTATGTTGGAAACACTAACCGCAGGTGGATCATTGACCCTATAGATGGGACGGCTTCATTTGTTCGAGGCGTTCCCCTCTATAGCTCTCTTTTAGCTATGGTCGATGAACATGGACCGGCAATAGGAATTATTCATCTTCCGGCACTTGGCGATTCTTTGGTGGCCGGCAGAGGTTTGGGAGCATATTCAGGGAAAGAGAAAGCTGCTGTATCTTCAACAAAATCCATAAGTGAAAGCTGTATCTCATCAAGTAGTTTTGAACAACCTTGGTGGCCGAAAGAAGCTCTACTTAATATCACATCAAGCGGAGCAAAGATACGTACGTGGGGAGATGGTTATGGGTATTTTCTTGTAGGGACAGGCCGAATAGAGGCAATGATCGATCCATCTCTTCATATTTATGATGTAGCCGCAATGCTTACGATTATTCCCGAATGTGGAGGATCTATTAGCACTTGGAGTGGGGAAACTGAATTGGAAGATAAAAAAGGTTGGGTTGCAACCAATGGGCTTATCCACCAAGAAATTTTATCAAAATTAGGCTGAATCTAAGGAAGATGGAATCCCATCAAATTCGAAAATCCGTACACCCTTTTGGCGAATAAGTCCTACAAATTCTTCTGCTGGAACAATTGAAGCTATCCCCCCAGCCCCATACAAATTCGATTCCTTCACATATGACAATGCCGTCTCTCCAATGATTGCTGAAAGAGTCGAAGGTGGGGACGCTACTCCAAGCACCTTAGTTTCTCTTCGTTTATTGAGTTGGCCACGCACCTCAACACGAACTGCCCCTATACCTCCATCATTATGTGGGGGGGTAAGCATTGGCAACCAAGAAGTAAATCTGTCTTGGCGGGTAGCCGATAGCCGAGCTGTAATTCGTGAGACATCGGGGAAAAGTGGTTGAAGCAAAGCGGCATCAGGAAGAGCTGCCCGATAACAATCTGCTCCCCCGACTGGTTCGGGAAACCATACAAGTTCGCGTCCTGAACCTCCAGGCCGACGTACCCATTGCCCATCCCTCCAATCTAATGATGGTCTTTTCATTGCTCGATGATGCTGTCGGGCACACGCCGGCCCACCTGTCCCGTCCTTTGCTATATGAATTTCATCGACAACATCAAAATTGTCACTAAGAAAGCTCGCTAAAACACAAGTCAATCCGGGTGAGAATCCTGCACCAGCAACGACTGTGCATTGATTTTCTCTTGCAATTTCACCCATACTTAGCATTCCGGTCACGTCACTAATTCGATCAGATACAGAGATAATAGAAATCCCTTGCCGTACGGCTCTATGGGCGTACTCCAAGTGTTGACCAGAAGGAGTGCAGAGAAAAAGGATATCTATTTCTCCTTGCTCCAGCTTTGGAGAAGAAGCTACTTGAATTTTTTGGGAGTTCTTGCGAGAGTATTTCCCTAATTTGGAATAGTCTGAGTCATAAATGACAAGCTTATTTATATCATTTCGGGATTGCAGCCGTTGCAGCAGCTGAGAACCAACGGCCCCCAGGCCTGAAATTCCGACATTTGTCATTTTTTCCTAATTGTTACTCGGTTTCGAGATCGCTCCATCCGCCTGATTCGGAAGGGGCTTTACCTGATCCAAAGAAACGCAGTATTGCTGCAATAACTGCACCCCCTAGAAGAGCAACTAGAACTCGCCGTAAAAGCCTCATGAGAATTAAACCCTTTTCTCTATCTATCTATAATCCTAATGTATCGAAAAAAGAAGTGTTTGTGAACTAAAGATGTGGGCCTAGTTGGAGTTGAACCAACGACCTCACCCTTATCAGGGGTGCGCTCTAACCAACTGAGCTATAGGCCCATGTGCATTTTTTCTTTGCAGCACTTTACGATATCGCACCAGACCGGAAACACGGTAGAAGCAACGAAGGAAAGTGCAACTATTGGACGGTGCGTCTACGTCGACGTCGTGGCGGTGTTGGTCTCACTGTTTCTTCTTCTACCATCGTTATACGAATTCCTCCGGTTAAATCACTAATGAGATTAAATAACAAAACCATGAGGACGTTCAATGTAGATCCCGCTATTGCCAGTACAAGGCCACCAAGCGCATATCCTCGAAAAATTTGTCTAGCGTCAAATGTAAATGTGTCTAGAGCAAATAACTCTGTGATTAATGTTTCAAGTTTTCCGACTGTGCCTGAAGATTCAGCAACACCCCAGATCATAAAACCAGCAATTAAAAATACAGCCCAAAGACAAGCATAAAATAGAATTGATACTTTAAGAACCGACCATACTTCAATGTGTCTTATTATCCGGCGTACTCGGCGAGCTTGTAGGCGCACTCTTCTTCGTCGTTCAAAAATCGATGGACGGCGGGGACGGCGGGGACGGCGTTCTGGTGGTTCTAAATTATCAAAAAAGGTATTTCTTTCTAATTGTTCTTCTTCATCTGGGTATATGGATATATCTTCATCAAAAAGTCCCGTTTCTTCCCCAGTGTCATCATTGGAATTATCAGCGAGTAGATCAGACATCTGCGTATCGGCCTCTTGGCCCTGATGGTCTCTTTCGTTTTTTTCCATTAGTAAGAGTCTAGAGAACAGCCGATGGGAAGGGATGTCATCTTAATATGGTTTAGGTTTCTGATTGTTCTTCTTCGTCTTCTACTTGGAGGACAGGGGCAATCGCAGCAACGTATCCATCTTCTTCTACAGACATAATTTTTACGCCAGTTGCATATGGTCCTTGGATAGAGATGGTATTCACTTGCATACGAATAATGACACCATTGGAAGCAATCATAAATACTTCATCATCTTCACCAACAGCTCTACTACCAATAACCTTTCCCCTATCTTCAGAGATTTTAATTGCTGTAACCCCTTGTCCATTTCTATGTTTAGGGTTGAAATTATCCATTTCTGTCCGTTTTCCATACCCTTTTTCTGTCACTATTAATAAAGTTGATGCCTCTCTCGCTATAGAAACAGCAACAACGGCATCGCCTTCTTTAAGTTTCATTCCGCGTACCCCAGCAGCTGAACGTCCCATAGCTCGAACTTCGTCTTCATGGAATCGCATTAATCTCCCATTCGAACTCATCAAACAAACATCATCGCTTCCATTAGTAGGAATAACACGAACTAGTTCATCCCCATCTTTTAAATTGATAGCTTTAAGACCACTAGGGCGAGATTTGTTGTATTCCGTGAATTTCGTTTTTTTCACATGGCCAGATTTTGTAGCAAAAACTAAAAATCGGTTTGTTTCGTAATCTCTAGTATCAACAACGGCAGCTACTTTTTCTTCAGGATCTAACTGCAACAAATTCACTATTGCTGTTCCTCGGGCTGTTCGTGACATTGTTGGAATCTGATGAGCTTTAAGGCGGTAAACTTTTCCAAAATTAGTAAAGAAAAGCAAATATGCGTGCGCTGAGGTATGCAAAATTGTTGTAACTATGTCTTCATCCTTAAGGGATGCACCTGCTACTCCCCTACCTCCCCTTCCCTGTCTTTTAAATTCATCGGTAGATACTGTTTTGACATACCCTCCAGAAGAAAGGGTCACTACAAGATCTTCATCATCAATAAGGTCTTCAATAACAAATT